>JAKAWO010000011.1 GCA_021827255.1 Acidobacteriota bacterium
CGCGCAAAAAAGCAGCGGGTGTCGTGGAGCGCATCGCTGCAGATTGCCGCACAAATATCTCGAGGTCAGCTTCGCTGCGCAGCGGCGATTCCGTGTCGCTGGCCGGCCCATAGGCTTCAAGGGGCGTCGTCAGGTATTGGATGAGAAGATCGGCGTTCGGCTTGGGGCCGCGGAGCGCCGTTTCCCAGCGCGCCAGGATGGCGTGAATCTCTGCCGCGTACGCCTCCGTGATAAACGCATCTTGCCCTGGCTTGACCTCGCTGAAAACGTGAGCCAACGGGTTTGGAGCCCGGAAATGCGGGATCACCCGACAACCGGTTTGATCCGCCAACAAGCCCCCTGGCGACGCAGGGATCACGAAGGCGCTTGGGCGAAGCGAGCCAGGGAAAATTAAGGCCGGAGTCCACCCAATGCGATTCAAGAAATCCCGGCGGGATAACCGGCGCGGTTCCGAGTGCAGACCTTTCAACCGTTCAACCGTCCGTATCTCCAGTTGTCATCGTCCCCAGGGTCAAGCGCCAAGCCGTCTCCTCAAGTGCAGTTCAGCCCTGATGGCGCGCATCCCGAGCGCGATTCGGACGCTCGCCACGCCGAAAGCCGGCGTTCGCTCGTAAATCTCCATCCGCCAGGACGCAGATTGCCCGCGCAAAATCCGAAGGCAAGGACCTCGATCGAGCTTACGGCCGCCCCGTGCCTTTCGAACTCGCCTGCTGAGGGACGGCCTTCCAAACTTTTCCCCCGTCAGATGAGCTAAAAATCCTTCCGCCTTGCGTCACCACCTGGAGTGACTCCGCTCCGCTCGCCCGCACTTCGACCACATCATCGGCGCTTGGGAACAGGATCCTCTGCCAGCTCCGCCCTCCGTCTTGAGTTCGCAGAATCGTCCCATGATCGCCTACAACCCATCCCACACGCCTGCTGACAAAGGCGATCGCATGCAGGTCCGTCTTCACACCGCTGGGCTCGGCGGCCCATTCGTTGTTTCCGCGCAATCGCTCAATCAGCCCATGGGGACCGACGCGCCATCGGTCCGAATTGAGGAGCATGTCCTGCATGACCTGCTCCTCGAGCGCAGGGTTGGCTGGCGTAGGCTGGGGCGCGTCCATGCCGCTCGAGTAGCCTCCTTGTCCTTCTTCATTGAGCGGCGCGGCGCGAAGCGATCCTGACCCTGTCAGGTTCAGGCTCTTTCCCACTCTCTGGGCTGCCTTCTTGGAGGAATCCTTTGGCTTACGCGCGCGGGATTTCGCGGGCTGCGCGGACGTTTGGGCTGAGTGCTGCGGGGCGTTGGACGGCGTGCGAGCCAACTGGGCGTGAAGATGAGGAGCTGCTAGCCAACCTCCCGACACAATGAGAACCCATCCAAACGAGGCCCGATTCTTCGGCGGCTGAAACTTCATTGGAGCCTACCCCCCGGACATATAGCTGATTTCGGCGGGGCGGTCAACGAGTTGGAATTCGCGCTTATCATCGCAAACCCGAATCAGGTGGCTCGGCCGATCAGCCCGTGTTCCGCCAAGCGGTCCTTTTACGGTCGGCCGGCGTTCGTCTGCCCCCGGTCTTGTAGTTGCTGAAAGGCAGTGACCATGGCCTGCTCTCGCTTGGCTTGTGCCGTCTGCCCGGAGCGAAAGTACACCTGCGACAGCAGAATCCGCGCCGGGATATCGTCAGGCGACTCCTCGAGAACCTTCCTCAGCAAATGCTCAGCCTTCGCGTTGTCACCCTCGTGCGCGGCGAGCTCGGCGGCTTCAAACAGCACCTGAGGATCGCCTGGCGCGGCGCGCTCAGCCCTCGCCAGATAGCCCGCGGCCTTTGTAAACCGCCCTCGCAGCCGGTTGCGCCGGGCCATGTAATAATTAGCCGCGAAGTCATTCGGGGCTTCGCCCAGAGCTTTCCGATAATAGCTCAAGGCCATTTGCCGGTTGCCGAGGGTTAAGTAGGCAGCCGCTATGTCTGAGTCGAGGCCAGGCAGGCCCGGATGGGCCTCGCCGGCTTGCCTGAACTCGCGCAAAGCCAGCCTGCTCTGGTGGAGGTCAAGATAAGCCTCCCCCAGCACGATCCTTATCTCGGCTGACCCGCCGGCTTTGAGCGCCTCTCGGAGAAGCGGCACGGCGCGGCCGTAAAATCCCATATTCAGATAGCACGAGCCCAATATGAAATCCGCCGAAGGGTTTTCACGGAAGCCGGCCCGCGCTCGGTCAGCCTCGATGGCCGCCAACTCGTATTCCTTCAGATGGAACAAGCACATGGCCAGCAACAGGCGGGTGTGGGCGTCGCCCGGATTCAGAAGCATCGCCCGGCCAAGCTCCGGGACCGCGTCGCCATACCGTTGCGCCTTGATCAGAACGACACCGAGTTTCAAATAGGCGTTCGGATTGCCCGAGTCAAGCGCGATCGCCTCGCGATAGGCCAGGATCGCCTTGGGATAATCTGCCAGCCGTGAATAGACCTTCGCCAGGCCCCTGAGATCGGCGGCAGTTGGAGAGCTTCCCACGCAGGCTTCGTATCGCGCGCGCGCCTGCTGAAGGTGCCCTTGCGCAAGCAACCTCGCTCCCGATGGGCAGACCGGTGCTGCCGGGCGAGCCGCCATCAACACTATCAGCGGCATCAGCCAGATTCCCAGGGGCCGAACTTGATAGCCGTTCCTGAGCGACAAAGGCAGTTTCCCTCGTCCTGAGCGTAGTACTATCATAACCCAGCCCAAGTTCGTCACGCTTGGCGCATTTTGGAGAGAGGTTTCAAAACTGTGTTGGGTGGCAATTGTCAGTGGCGCAGGGCAGGCGCAAATGAGAGCGCTGGGCTGTGCTGAGGCGTGGCTGCTACAATAAGGCTCCCTTCGAAACAGCGTGAGGAAAGAATGAGAGGTAAACCGGCCACTCTCTTCGACAAGACGCGCGCCACTGCCTATCAAGGCGTCGATACCTGGGAAGGGCTAATAAAGAGTCTAGCTGACCTACGCTTGGAGAAGAATGAACTGGTTCAGGCGGTTGCAATCGGAAGCCATGAAAATCTGCCAGAACTTTTTGCATCGAACTCTGCGCCCTTCGGACTAAAAGGGCTTGATCAAAGAGGCAGTCTGTCAGTGTACGAGTAGTCTCGCCGATTTGGACGTGATGATCGAAACGGGATGTAGGCCCTCTCTCCGGGCAGGCGTCGCTGTTGCGCTGGCTCGATCTTCTCGTCCTCGTGGAAGGCGTGCAGGAAGTTCCACGCCGCCTCCGGCGATGGCCACTCATGGCCGATCAACTCGGCCCGCCCAGCGTCCTCGCGCCAACGCGCTTAATCCTCCAGGCAGTCGCCTCCGGCGGCGTTCAGAATCACGAAACTCACGTCGCTTCCTCGTAGCCCCGCTGGCGTTCTTTGATCCGCACCTGCTGCTGGACGCTCCCCGGTAGGCCCAGAGAGCGGAAGACCGCCCAGCGCGGTCAGGACTTCCGAGGCGGGTTCTGGGTCCGCTTCAAACCGCAGCGGCGATTCGGTCGGAGACGGCTTCGCTTCTTTGCGCATGCCCCGATGCTACCCAAAATTCGCGCCCCGCGGGCGGAATTGCTCACCTCGCACGCCCAACGCCGCGCCTCGGATTCAGGGCAATTCCACGCGCCCTCCTCCGCACCTCACCGGGCGCTCCACCATCCGAACCGTTCTTACCGAAGGATCGAGGCAGCGCGTCGGGCGCGGCCGGAAGGCCACTGCGACTCGACCGCGAAATCACAGGCGGGAGCCCGGCACCGTTTCCTGCGTCGCGGGTTCTCCATCATGGCTGCGGGTTCAGGTTGACAGCCAAGGGTTCGGAATACCGATGTCTCGCCCCTTTTGAGCAAACTGCTGGATTTGCCAGAGCCTTACGTTAAACTAAGACCGCGTCTATTCCTCACGGCGAAACAAGCGCGGGGGAAAATGACGCGCTCGGAGGGCGGAGGACTGGAGGGCGCGTGCTGGATCAGAGCATTCGAATCAGGGGCAACTTTCCCAGATGAAGCTGCGCACGGGCGAGCGCGCCAGCTTATTGCTGGGCATCATCGTGGCGGGCCTTAATTTTTTCTCTTGCGGCAGGCGTCCGCAAAGCCAGCCTGGCGCGCCCATTTCAGGCTCGAGGGCAGCCAAGCCAACCCCGATTAACTTGGCTACGGTGGGGAAAATTTCCGGAACGATCTATTTCAAGGGCCAGGCGCCGAGCTTGCCCATTATTCACATGGGCGGCGACCCGGTTTGCGCGAGCAAGCACCAAGGCAAGCCGGTTTACGCCGAGGACGGCAAGGTCAACCCGAACGGAACGCTTCCGAACGTATTCGTTTTCGTTAAGGCCGGCGCCGGGAAGTATATTTTTGCACCACCGTCAAAGCCTGTCGTTCTGGCGCAGAAAGGTTGCATGTACGTGCCGCACGTGCTGGGGATTCAAGCGGGGCAGCAGCTCAAGATCATCTCAGAAGATCCGACCATGCACAATGTGCATTTGATCGCCAAGAACAATCCGGAGTGGAATGTTTCGCAGGCCCCGGGCGCGCCGCCGATCGTCAAGACTTTTTCACGGCCGGAAGTGATGATGACGGCGGAGTGCAATCAGCACCCTTGGATGCGGTGCTATATCGGCGCAGTCGGCAATCCTTTCTATGCGGTCACGGGAACGGACGGTCAATACGCGCTGAAAGGTGTGCCGCCGGGGGCTTATACGATTGAGGCCTGGACGGCGACGTTTGGAACGCAGATACGACAGGTGGTGGTGAGGCCCAAGCAAACAACGAAGGCGGATTTCACGTTCAAGCCTTCTTGAGTCGAGGGCCCCAGCCGCAATCCGGGAGCAACGGTCCGGGGCGGCGCTTTGCAAAGCAGACTATGGCGAGGGTTCTCTCGTTCACGATCGTTCTGGGAACGGCCGTCACGGTCATCCTCTTCTGGCGGCGGGTCTGGTGGTTTCCGCCGAATATTTCCACGCAGGGGGCGGGAGTGGACCGCGAGTTCGGGCTGACGCTCCTTGTGACTGGCATCCTGTTTGTCGCCGCTCAGCTCATCCTCGCTTATTGTATCGGGCGGGGGCGCAAAAGCGGGCGAGCAGCATACAACACCGGGAACCTCAGGATGGAAGTGGCCCGGGCGGTCCTTGCGGCGGCGACATTCATCGGGCTGGCTCTCAGCAGTTATCGGACTTGGGCGCGGATGTATTTTATCGGCGCGCCGCGTAACGCTTTGAGAATCCAGGTTGAGGCGGAGCAATTCGCTTATTGGTTCCGTTATCCGGGCCCGGACGGTGTCTTCGGCCCCATGCACCTGCGCCTGGTGAATGACGCGACGGGTAATTACTTTGGCCTCGATCCGACGCGCGATCCCGCCTCGCGCGACGACATCGTCACGGCGACGCTTGGCATTCCGGAGAATCGGCCCATCGAGCTGTTGCTGATGTCGAGAGATGTGATCCACTCCTTTTACGTGCCACAGCTCCGAATCCAGCAGGACATTGTTCCGGGCATGGTGATTCCCATTCACTTTACCGCGACCCGAACAGGCGACTATGAGATTGTGTGCACGCAGCTCTGCGGGCTGGGACACTACGCGATGCGCGCGCCGCTCAAGGTGATGAAGGAGCCGAATTTCAAGAAATGGCTGGCGAAGCAAGCGGCGGAGCAATGAGGACGGCTGGAGCATGACGCCAACCCACAGCCAAGCGATCCCGCGGAAGGCAGCACGAGGCTTCCTCCGAAAATACGTCTTCAGCACGGACCACCAAATCATCGGCAAGCAGTATTACTTCCTGGCGCTATTTTCCGCGTTGGTGGCGATGCTTCTCTCCTGGCTGATGCGGGTGCATCTGGCCTGGCCGAGACTGGCGATTCCAGGCCTCGGCGAACTTTCTGCCGCGGGGGCGCCGAACGGGATGATGACGCCTGAGTATTATCTATCGCTCCTGACGATGCACGGGACGCTGATGATTTTCTTCGTTTTGACCACAGCGCCGCAATCAGGCTTTGGCAACTGTTTTCTTCCCGCGCAGATTGGCGCAGACGAGATGGCGTTTCCGCGGCTCAACATGCTTTCATTCTGGCTCACCTTCACGAGCCTCGGGGCGCTGCTTTCGAGCTTTTGGGCGCGGGGTGGGCCGGCGACTTCGGGGTGGACGGCTTACCCGCCGTTGAGTGGCCTCGGCAGCATCACCGGGCCGGGGGAAGGATGGGGCCAGAGCCTTTGGATCATCTCGATTGCGCTGTTCTGTGTGGGGTCGCTTTTGGGGGCGCTGAACTTTATCACCACCACACTCGATCTGCGCGCTCGCGGCATGACGCTGATGCGGATGCCGCTCACCGCTTGGGCGTGGTTTGTCACAGCGATTTTGATGCTGCTCTCTTTCGCTGTGCTGCTGGCGGCTTGCGTCCTGCTGATGCTGGACCGCGCGGCCGGAACCAGTTTCTTTATCCCGGCCGGGCTGATTGTGAGCGGCCAGATGATTCAAGGCCACCAGGGCGGCTCGCCTTTGTTGTGGGAGCATCTTTTCTGGTTCTTCGGCCACCCGGAGGTCTATATCGCCATTCTGCCGGCGATGGGCCTGACGTCGCACTTGCTTTCCTGCTTCGCGCGGAAGCCGGTGTTTGGCTATCGCGCCATGGTATGGGCGACGATCGCCATAGGTTTTTTGGGGTTTCTGGTTTGGGGTCATCATATGTTCGTCAGCGGGATGAATCCGTATTCCGCGTTTGCGTTTTCGGTGCTGACCGTGGTCATTGCGGTGCCTTCCGCCGTCAAGACCTTCAATTGGCTGGGAACGCTCTGGGGCGGCCGGTTGCGGCTGACGACGGCCATGCTGTTTGCGCTGGGATTTGTGTCTATCTTCGTCAGCGGCGGACTCAGCGGCATTTTTCTGGCCGAGCCGCCGGTGGATGTGCAACTCCACGCCACTTACTTTGTGGTCGCGCATTTCCACCTGGTCATGGGCATGGCGGCAATGTTCGGCATCTTCAGCGGGACGTATTTCTGGTTTCCGAAAATGTTCGGCCGAATGATGAATGAAACTCTCGGCAAGATTCACTTCATCCTTACCTTTATTGGTGCGTACTGCGTTTTTATGCCGATGTATTTTCTGGGCATGGCCGGGAACGTGCGGCGCTACGCCCAATTTGTGGATCCCTATCTTCAGCCTTTGATGCCGCTGCACCGATTCATTACGGTAGCGGCGCTCGGGTTGGGCGCGGCGCAGATGATCTTTGTCTTCAACTTGTTTGGGAGCCTGTTTGGGGGCGAGAAAGCGGGCGAAAACCCTTGGGAGGCCACCACGCTCGAATGGGTGGCCGCGTCGGCCGGCAAGGATTTGGTGGTTTACCGAGGCGCTTACGAATACGCCGTGCCCGGCAAGGAAAAGGATTATGTGATGCAGAATGCGCCCGACGCGAGCGGATCGAGGGCGGAAAAGGGAGCAAGGGATGGCAACGCAAACTAAGCTCTCCGTGCTTGAGGAGACACGCGGCGGCGATGGCGACGGAGGCAATTGGGGAGAAGGCTCGCGCGGGCGCTTCGGGTGGGATCCTGGCGCGGCGCTCCCCGTGGGGCTGACGGGCATCTGGATCGCCATGGCTTCGATCACGATGTTCTTTGCCGCGTTCACCAGCGCGATGGTGGTGCGGGCGGGGCTGGGGGCGGACTGGACGCGCGTGGCCCTGCCTCATATCCTGTATTTGAATACGGCGATTTTGCTGGCGAGCAGCCTGACGCTCGAACTCTCCAAGCACTGCCTCAAGGCAGGCCGCGCCGGTCAGTTTTCCGGCTGGTTGTTTGCCACCGCGGGATTGGGGATCGCTTTTTTGGCGGGACAGCTTGATGCGTGGCGCGAGCTCGCCGCGCGCGGAGTTTATCTGGCCAGGAATCCTGCCTGCTCTTTCTTTTACCTGCTGACGGCAGCGCATGGAATCCATCTTGCCGGCGGGCTTTTGGCGCTGTTTTATTTGGTGGCGCGGCATCGGCGGATTGCGGAGGGCGCGATCGGGGGCACGGCCCTCAAGGTGACAACCCTCTATTGGCATTTTATGGACATCCTGTGGCTTTATCTGTTTCTGATGCTGATCTTGTGGGTTTGAAGCGCAGGCTGGCCGATTGCCGCTGTTCCCCAATATATAAACAAGCCGGGCAGTGATGGGCCTCATGCCCGCGAATCCCGAGCCTCAAAAATGCCCGAGGTGAGTGCCGTCACGGCGTAGGCTGCCTTTTGTGCTACCCTGAATGCCACATCAGAAAGTTGGAGGAGCCGATGGAGCGCGCCCTATCCCAAGAAGAATTAAACGGGATGCACGCCTACTGGCGCGCCGCCAACTACCTTTCGGTAGGCCAAATTTACTTAATGGATAACCCCCTGCTGCGCGAGCCGCTGAAGATCGAGCACATCAAGCCCAGATTGCTGGGGCATTGGGGCACGACGCCGGGGCTGAACTTCATTTACGTTCACCTGAACCGACTGATCCGGCAGCGCGACCTCAACATGATTTTCGTGACCGGGCCGGGCCACGGTGGTCCAGGATTGGTGGCCAATACTTATCTCGAGGGAACATATTCGGAGCTTTATTCCGAGGTTTTGCAGGACGCGGAGGGCATGAAACGGCTGTTCCGGCAGTTTTCGTTTCCGGGCGGCGTGCCCAGCCACACGGCTCCAGAGACGCCCGGCTCAATCCATGAAGGGGGCGAGCTAGGCTACTCGTTGCTCCACGCTTATGGAGCGGTTTTTGATAATCCCGATCTCATCGCCTGCTGTGTGGTCGGAGACGGCGAGGCGGAAACCGGGCCCTGCGCAACGAGCTGGCACTCGAATAAATTCCTGAATCCGGCGCGCGACGGAGCGGTGCTGCCCATCCTGCACTTGAACGGGTACAAAATCGCCGGCCCGACGGTGCTCGCACGGATTCAGCGGGAGGAGCTTCGTGACCTCTTTGTGGGCTACGGCTATGAGCCGCATTTTGTCGAAGGCCATGAGCCCGAGCCGATGCACCAGGCGATGGCGGCCACCCTTGAACGGGTGATTCAGGAGATTCAAACCATCCAGGCGAAGGCGCGCCAAGGCGGCTTCAAAGAGAGGCCCCGCTGGCCGATGATTATCCTCCGCACCCCGAAAGGATGGACCGGGCCGAAAGAAGTGGATGGCCTGCCGGTCGAAGGCACGTTCCGCGCCCACCAAGTTCCGTTGGCGGATTTGGCTGCGAAACCCGGTCATCTCAAGATGCTCGAAGCCTGGATGCGAAGTTACAAACCGGAAGAGCTTTTCGATGACACCGGCCGATTGCGGCCGGAGCTTGCGGCGCTCGCGCCCCGCAGCCCGCGACGGATGGGAGCGAATCCCCACGCCAACGGCGGATTGTTGCTGAAAGATTTGCACATGCCGGACTTCCGCCCATATGGCATCGCGGTCGAGAAGCCCGGAATCGTCACCGCAGAATCCACGCGCGTGGCGGGGATATTTTTGCGCGACGTCATGAAGCTCAACCAAGCGAACTTTCGCTTGATGGGCCCGGATGAGACGGCCTCCAACCGGCTCGATGCGGTGTTTCAAGTGACGGATCGCGTTTCGACGGCGGAAATTTTGCCGACCGACGACCATGTGAAGCCGGACGGCCGAGTGATGGAAGTGCTGAGCGAGCACATGTGCCAAGGATGGCTGGAAGGCTATCTGCTGACCGGGCGGCACGGATTTTTTTCCTGCTATGAGGCGTTCATTCACATCGTGGATTCCATGTTCAACCAACACGCCAAGTGGCTGAAGGTCACTCGCGGGATTCCGTGGCGGCGGCCTATCGCGTCATTGAATTACTTGCTGACCTCCCACGTGTGGCGGCAAGATCATAACGGCTTTAGCCATCAAGACCCGGGATTCATTGATCACGTGGTGAACAAGAAGGCGGAGATTGTGCGGGTTTATTTGCCGCCGGACGCCAACACGCTCCTCTCGGTGGTGGACCATTGCTTGCGCAGCCGGCACTACGTCAACGTGATCGTTGCCGGGAAGCATCCGGAATTGCAATGGCTGGATATGGAGGCGGCCGTTCGCCACTGCACGCAAGGAGTGGGAATTTGGAGCTGGGCCAGCAATGACCAGGGCGCGGAGCCCGACGTGGTGATGGCCTGCGCCGGCGACGTGCCCACGCTTGAGACGCTGGCCGCAGTGGATTTACTGCGGCAACACGTCCCCGATCTGCGGATTCGCGTCGTGAACGTGGTGGACCTGATGGCCCTTCAGCCTCAGAGCGAGCATCCGCACGGGCTTCCCGATCGCGCCTATGACGCTTTGTTCACTGCCGATAAGCCGATCATTTTTGCCTTTCATGGCTATCCGTGGCTCATTCACCGCCTGGTCTATCGGCGCCGAAACCAGCACCTTCACGTTCGAGGCTACAAGGAGGAAGGAACCACTACCACGCCGTTCGATATGTGCGTGCGCAATGACTTGGACCGCTTTCACTTGGCTTTGGATGTGCTCGATCGCGTGCCCAAATTGGAAAATGTCACCGCTCATTTCCGGCAGCGGCTTCGAGATCAACTCGTGGACCACTGGTCTTACGTCCAGGCGCACGGCGACGACAAGCCAGAGATTAAAAATTGGCAGTGGCCTTACGAGCCGGGCAACACGACCCGTCCAAGATAGCGCGACGCAAGCCAAACAGGCCAGAGACGCGCCGGCGCTTACGGTCCAGCCTCCATGAGAATTCTGGTCCTCAACGCCGGGTCGAGCAGCCAGAAAACGTGTCTGTACGATCCGCGCGATTCGCTGCCCGAGAACGCGCCGTCGGCGCTCTGGGAGGCGCGGATTGAATGGAGCAAGTCGGGCGGCGGGCGGTTGCAAATCAGGGCGGCGGGACGGCCTCCTGAACAGCGCGAGATCGAGGCTGGCTCGCACGAGGAAGCGCTCGCTCACCTGTTGGGCACGCTTCAAGAGGATTCAACCTTGGGGCGCAACGGCCCGGCGGTTGATGCCGTCGGCCACCGGGTTGTGCATGGCGGGGCGGAATACGCGGACCCTGTGCTCATCACCCCGGAAGTCAAGGCCACGCTAGTGAGAGTGGGCGTCATCGCGCCGCTCCATAATCGGGCGGAGATCCAAGGGATGGAAGCGGTGGCGCAGCACTTCGGAACCATTCCGCAGGTTGCGGTGTTCGATACCGCTTTCCACCGCAGCTTGCCGGAAGAGGGGATGGTTTACCCAGGACCTTATGAATGGCTTCAAATGGGCATTCGGCGGTACGGATTCCACGGGATCAACCACCAGTATTGCTCCGAGCGAGCGGCGCGGTTGCTGGACCGAGAGCTTGCTTCCTTGCGGCTCATCATCTGCCATTTAGGCAGCGGATGCTCGCTCACGGCTGTCCACGGAGGCCGGAGCGTTGAGACCACAATGGGCTTTACGCCGCTCGAAGGGCTGATGATGAGCACCCGCGCCGGATCGCTCGACCCCGGCATTCTTCTCTATCTCATGCGTGAGTTGCGTTATACCCCCGAGCAGCTTGATGAGATCCTCAACCGTCGCTCCGGCCTCATGGGCCTTTCCGGAGTGTCCGGCGACATGCGAGAGGTTCTTGCCGCGAGGGCGCGTGGCGATCCGCGGGCGGATTTGGCCTTTCGCGTTTTTGTGCATCGGCTCTTGTTCCATATCGGGGCGCTCCTGCCCAGCCTAGGCGGGCTTGACGCGCTGGTGTTTACGGGAGGGATTGGGGAGAACTCGCCGGAAGTGCGGGCCGCGGCGTGCGAAGGACTTGCTTTTCTCGGCGTCCAACTGGATGCGATGCGAAACTCCGAGGCATTCTCAGATGGAAACTTGGCCGCTCCAAACTCGAAAGCGAGCATCCTCATGATCCGCGCCCAGGAGGATTGGATGATCGCCCAAACGTGCTGGAAAATGCTCAGTGGCCAGATGCCATCAAAGGAAACCTCGCTAAGCTGAGCGCCTTGAGGCTCCACGCGGGTTGAGGCTCCACGCGGTTTGACAATTTTCTGACGGCTCCATTACACTGGTTTGTTTCGGCAACGTGCGCTGAGATCGCTGAGTGGCCTTGTTCGGGTTGGCGCGAGGAAGGCGGCTCAACCAACCAAGCGTCTGCGGTCAGAGGCCTGTGTTACATCAAGGGCCGCTTGCTCGATGAGGGCAAGCTCTGAGCGGCGCGAAACTAATAAAGGAAAAACCGACGAATGACAGGAATCCTCAAGGAACGACTTTTTACCCCCGGTCCCACCCCGCTGCTGATGGAGGCGCAGGCGCGCGCGCTGACGGCCACGCTTCATCATCGCACCGAATCCTTCCGCCAGTTGATGCGGGAGACCAGCGAGCACCTGAGATATTTTTACGGCACCAAGAATGACGTGTTGATTTTCTCCTCCTCGGGCACGGGCGCGATGGAGGGAGCGATCGCCAACCTGGTCTCGCCCGGCGAACGCATCCTGGTCGGGACGGCAGGAAAGTTTGGCGAGCGCTGGCTGGACCTTGCCAAGGCGTTTGGCATTGAAGCGGTCAAGATTGAAGCGCCGTACGGCTGCCCCCTGCCGATGGAGGAATTTGACCGGCAGCTCCGGTCGAACGGCGCTTTCCGCGCAGTTTATATCCAGGCAACGGAAAGCTCCACGGGCGTCAGCCACGATGTTCAAACGCTCGGGCGCATGGTCAGGAACCATCCTGAAACGGCGTTGGTGGTGGACGCCATCACGGGCCTTGGCACGACGGCGCTCGACCCGGATGGGTGGGGACTTGACGTGGTCATTGGCGGCTCGCAGAAGGCCTTGATGGTCCCCCCGGGGCTCGCCTTTGCCAGCGTCAGCGAAAAGGCCTGGAAGCTGATCGAGAAATCCAAGTCGCCGCGGTACTACTTCGATTTTGCCAAGGAACGCAAGAGCCAAGCCAAAGGAGAAACCAGCTACACGCCGGCGACAACCCTCGTTGTCAGCCTGCACGCGGCGCTCGGCTACATCCGGCAAATCGGCCGCGAGAACCTGATCGAGAATGCCGCGATGCTGGCCCAGGCGACTCGCGAGGCAGCGCGGGCCCTGGGGCTGAAGCTGTTTGCGCAAGGCTCGCCCGCCAACGCCTTGACCGCCATCTGCGCGCCCGAGGGGCTGGATTCGGGCGCAGTCGTCAAGGAGATGAGGCAACGCTTTGGCGCCATTATCGCCAACGGCCAAGGAACGATGAAGGGCAAGATCTTCCGGCTGGCGCACCTCGGCTACTACGACGCGCCGGATCTTTTCGCCGCGCTGGCCGCGCTCGAAATCACCCTCAACAAGGTGGGGCATCAGTGCGAACTCGGCTCCGGCGTGCGCGCGGCGCAGGAAATTTATTTGAAGCGCAGCGCCTAGCGACAGACGGCCGGGGTTTGTAGCGGGCGGTCCGCCCTCTGGCCCTGCGGCGGTTCGGGAAAGCCACCAGGCTCGAATCCGAACGGGGCGCCCACCATCTCAAAGACAAGCGTATGAAAATACTGGTTGCCGACAACATTTCTGAGAAAGCGTTACAAATCTTGCAAGCGGAAGGCGGCTGGCAGGTGGTGAATCTGCCGAAGCAAAAGGGCGCATCCCTCGTCGAGGAGATCCGAGACGCGGACGCGCTTCTGGTGCGCAGCGCCACCAAGGTGACGGCCGAGCTGCTGGAGCACGCTCCCAAGCTGCGGGCGGTGGGCCGGGCGGGCGTCGGCGTGGACAATGTGGACATGGAAGCTGCCACGCGGCGCGGCATCGTGGTGATGAACACGCCGGGCGGCAGCGCCACCAGCGTCGCCGAGCAGACCTTGGGCTTCATGCTTGGCCTTGCGCGGCGCATTCCGGAGGCCGACGCTTCCCTGAAGGCGGGCAAGTGGGAGAAGAAAAGGCTGACCGGGAGCGAGCTGCGCGGCAAGACGCTGGGGCTGATCGGTTTTGGGCGCATAGGCAGCGAGGTGGCGCGGCTGGCGCGGGCGCTGGAGATGCAAGTGCTGGCTTACGATCCTTACGTCGGCTCTCGGCTGGCCGGCGAACAAGGCGTGAAGCTGGCGGCCCTGAAAGAAGTTCTAGCGGAAAGCGATTATCTGAGCCTGCACGCCTCGCTGACGCCGGAGACGCGCCATCTGATCAACGCGGCGCGCCTCGCGGCGACCCGGCGCGGGGTGCGAATCATCAACTGCGCCCGCGGCGAATTGATTGACGAGAAGGCTTTGTTTGAGGCGATCGAGGGCGGGCAGGTGGCGGGCGCGGCGCTCGACGTGTTCGAGGCTGAGCCTCCCAAAGACTCGCCCCTGGTCAGGCATCCGAGGGTTATCGCCACGCCCCACATCGCCGGGTCCACCGAAGAGGCTCAGGAGATCGTGGGCATTTCGATCGCCGAGCAGGTGCGGGACTTCTTGAAATACGGGGCGCCGCGCAATGCGGTCAATCTTCCGGCAGTGACGGCGGAGGAATATCAAAAGCTCCAGCCTTATCTCGAATTGGGAGAGAAGCTCGGCTCGTTTCTGGCCCAGGTGGCGGGCGAGCGAGTCGAGGAAGTGCGCATCAGTTACGACGGCGGGCTGGCCGAGGTGAACACGCACTTGGTCCGCAACGCCGTGCTGAAGGGAATCCTGAACCAAGTCCTCTCGGAAGAAGCCAACCTGGTGAGCGCCGGGGCGCTGGCCCAGGAGCGCGGCATCGAGGTGGTGGAACTGCGCAGCGCGCGCCGTGCGGCGTTTTCCAACTCGCTCGGAATCGCCGTCAAGACGGAGTCGGATACGGTTTCCGTGCTGGGCATGGTGGGGCTGCAAGGGGCGCAGCGCATCCTGGGCATCAATGATATTGACATCGAGGCGCCGCTCAAAGGCGTCATCCTCTATATTCGCAATCAGGATGTTCCGGGAGTGATCGGGCGCGTGGGAACGTTGCTCGGCGACTGTCAAGTCAACATCGCCAACTTTGCGCTCGGCCGCAATCAGCAGGCCGGGGAAGCCTTGGGGCTGGTCAACGTGGATAGCCCGGTCTCCCCTGAAGTGCTTGAGAAGCTGAGGGCCATCTCCGCTATCCGAACCGTCAAAGTGGTAACCATCGGCCCGTAGGTCGCCGAGCTTCACCCTCGCGGCAGCGGCCGAAAGCAAGGCGAGTGGGTTGGCCTCCCGCTGTCGAACGGCCGGCCACCAGAATCGCACCGGAAATGTATGCGCCGGCTGCGATTTCCCTCTTCTTCCTGATAAGCTACCGCCATCCTATTTGTGGAGGGAATTATGAAAGCGATTGCCATCGTTCCAGGAACCCAGCAAGTGAACCTCGTGGACCGGCCGGAGCCGAAGATTACGATGCCCGATGAGATCAAGCTGCGGGTCCTGCGCGTCGGGATCTGCGGGACGGACCGGGAAGAAGTCGCGGGCGGCCGCGCCGACGCGCCGCCGGGTCAAAAGGAATTGGTGATAGGGCACGAGATGTTCGGCCAAGTGGTCGAGGTGGGAGGCGGCGTCAAGAGCGCGCGGAGGGGCGATTTTGGCTGCTTCACGGTGCGGCGTGGCTGCGGCCACTGTCCATTTTGCCTGGCCGACCGGAGCGACTTGTGTTCCTCCGGCGATTACACCGAGCGCGGCATTCGCATGCGCGACGGTTACGAAACCGAATTCGTGGTGGATCAAGAAAAGTATTTCGTCAAGGTGCCGCGCGAGCTTGTGGCGGTGGGCGTGCTGGCCGAGCCGACGTCGGTCTCTGAAAAAGCCCTTGATGAAGCGCTGCAAGTGCAGCAGGCACGTCTTGGCATCAACGGCTCGGGCGATGACTGGGTGAAGGGCAAAGTGGCGCTGGTGGCGGGCCTCGGGCCAATTGGATTGCTGGGGGCGATGGCGCTGGCGCTGCGCGGGGCCAAAGTGCTGGGGCTCGACGTGGTGGACAAGGATACTCTCCGTCCTAAACTCCTCGCGCAGTTCGGCGGGACTTACGTGGACGGGCGCGAAACTCAGCCATCGGCGCTCCAAACGAACTTCGGCCAGATTGATATGATCTTCGAGGCCACCGGCGTGGCGCGCGTCGAGTTCAACCTCCTGAGCGCCCTCGGACTTAACGGCGTTTACGTGCTGACCGGCATTCCGGGCGGCGACCGGCCCGTCCAGCTCGACGGGGCGGCGGTGATGCGCCAGCTCGTGCTGCGCAACCAGGTGATGATCGGCAGCGTCAATGCAGCGCGGAAACATTTCGAAACAGGCATCGCTGATCTTGGCCTCGCGCAAAAAAAATGGGGCAGCCCCGTCCAGCAGCTCATCACCAACGTCGTCCCTTACGCCAACTTCGCCCAGGTGCTCGAGCAGCATCCCGAAAACGAAATTAAAGCGGTCATTGAGTGGAGCAAGCCAAGTTAAGCGATGGAATCGCTGCCTTTGGGGATCATGGTTCGATCTCCTTGTGATCGTCCCATGGCTGCAATGATCGGTTGCGGGCCCGCAGGCGATTCCAGGGGCGGATGCATAGATCCCATGAGGGTCTGGGTTTACAAAATCAACACGAAGCGCGGCTGGCGGTTTGATCAGTATTTCCACTCGCGGAGGAAACGGCCGTATGCGATGGGCGATGAAGGATGGATTCGGAGCGCCCAGAGCCTCCGCTACCTGCGCGAAGAAGTGGAATGCGGTGATATCTTCCTTTGCTATGAAACCGACCGCAAGCGATTGGTGGGCGCGGCGCGCGCTGCCTCCGACGGGCGCGATGTGGGGCAGGGTTCGCTGATTGCTTTTTGCCCGCCGCAGCAGGCCGTCCGATTTGAGAACCCCTTGCGGCGGCACCACGATCTCGACCATATCCTCGCGTTTACGCCCCAACGAGGCCGAGGCACCGTTCAAAGAATTGAATCCGACGAGTTCTCCCGGCTCAAAGCCATTCTGCTGCGCAAAAACCCCGCTCAGGCGCCGCGCTTGCGGCGGTGGCTCGATGAATCCCCAGGCACCGGGCGTGGCCATTTATGGAAGCGAGCGCGGGGCGGCCGCCGGTTCAAGGGGACCTCGCCCGAACTTCGGGTTACGGTTGCGATGCGGCCGCCGGATGGGCGGAAGATGGAGCAACGCTTGCCGGCTGAGTTTCCGGCTCCTGCGGCAGGGCGATCCAGGCAATCAGATAAGCAATGACGCCCCCTCCCACCAGAAACGCCGCCAATACCCAAATCACGCGAATGAGCGTCGAGTCCACTTCCAAATACTTGGCCAGTCCGCCGCAGACTCCGCCGATTTTTTTATCGTGCCGCGAGCGTGTCAGCTTCGGACGAGGACGCGTCGTGGCCCCCAAGCTGGCGCCACATTGACAACAGAAATTCGAGCCTGAAGCGTATTCCTTGCCGCAATGCGGGCAATACATCCTCCACCTCCCCGGATCCGTTTTCCTACCCGATTATACGTCCCTGGCGGGGAAAAGGTTCAACCGAAATGGTGGGCCACCTCGTGACGGTTGCAGGAAGGGCGGGGCAAAATCGCCGCCACCTTCCGCGTTTTTCGGTTAAGATGCCCTTCCGCCGGACCAGGGCCTGCAATCGGGGGTCCGAGCTGATGCCCCTGGGCCGACACAGACGGCATCGTACAAGCGGGAAGCATGGCGCGTCAGCGTTTCCATTTGCGAAGAGTTCTTGTGCTCACCCGCGGGACGTCCCTACGGCGGAGGGTGGCTTACAGCCTGGCCATTGTGCGTCTAGTTCTGGTGCCGGTCATTTTGCTAGCTATTTATTACCTGTTTGCCATGGGGGTGATCGTGGATCGCATCGTGCGCGTGGACGCGAGCGTGGCGATGCAGGCGGAACGCGCTTCGATCCAGATGCTCGACGCCCGTCGGGCGGAACGGAATTACTTGCTCTTGCAAGATCCGGCGGCGCTCGAGGAAAATCGCCAGGCGTTGAATCGCCTGGAGAAAACGGTGGAGGCCTGCCAACGCCTGGAGCCCAGAGAAGCCACCACGACCAGCAACATGTTGGCGGGCATTCACTTCTACCGCGAAGGTATGGATCAAGTGGCCACACGGATGAAGGAGGGAGGGGCGCCGGTCGAGCGGGTGCGGCAGGCGGTCGAAGCGTACGAGAAGAACCTCAATAAACTACTGCGGGGCGCCAGGCGCATGACCCGAGCAGAGCTTGTGCGGCGGCTTCACGAACAGACGAATATTTTTGACGCTGGGGTCTCGGCGGCAGGCGCGCGGGACCCGGTGTTGGAAAGCCTGGCCAAGCAGCTAGAGAGCACCAGCGACTCTGTCTTATCCCTTTCCGCTGGGCTGGAGGAACGAAGCTGGCAGCGTGTCGAAAACGACCATCGGCGGGCGCGCGACCTGTTCCGACGCACCGAGTGGGTGGTCGGCATCGTCTCGGCGCTGACCTTGCTGATCAGTATCTGGATCAGTTTTGTTCTGCCGCGGGAGGTCGTCAGGCCTCTGCTCGACCTGAAGACCGCGGTGGACCACGCCGCGGCGGGAAACTATGAAATTGAGTTCGACCTTCAAGGCAAAGGCGAAGTGGTGGACCTGGCTAAGAGCGTTCGCGCGCTGATCGCCCATTGGCGGGAGAAAAAACAGGAGACCGACGCCGCCGAAGCAGGGCACGAAATCGGCGATGATAAGGGATGAGCCAGCGGTTTGATTTTCGGTTAAAATGGCTAGCGGAACTCGACCCACGAAAGGAGCGGAGCAACGATGAAAGGAAAATCTGAGGTTCTTGAGGTCCTGCAAAAAGCGCTGAGTGAGGAGCTCCAGGCGATTATGCAATACTTTCTCCACGGCGAGATGCAGAACAACTGGGGCTACAAGCGCCTCTACGCGGAAGTCAAGCGGCAGTCCATCGGTGAAATGAAGCACGCGGAAGAACTGATCGAGCGGATCGTCTTCCTGGAGGGCGTGCCGAACCTGAATGACATCCCCAAACTCAAAGTGGGGAAAACGGTCGAACAGCAAATCCAAAACGACCTCGATCTGGAAAAATCCGCCGTCGCGGAATACAACCAGTACATCGCGCTGTGCCGCAAAGCCGGCGACAACACTTCCGCCGACCTCATGGAGGATCTCCTCAAGGACGAAGAGGAGCACGTGGACTTTCTCGAAACCCAGCTCAGCATGATGAAGGACCTCGGGCTAGCGAACTACCTGGCTCAGCAGCTCGAAGCAGAAAAGTGAGCGCTGCCGCCCGGCCCGGCGGGAGGCGGGATCGCTGCGCGTTGTCGCGGGGCGCAAGCGAGCGCGATCCAGACCGTTAAGGCCGGATGGGCGGCTAGGGGCTGGAGCGTTTTTTTCTCCATGCCTGGATCGCCTGCATCTTCTCTCGCAACCGTTTTTCAAAGCCTTCGTCCGTGGGGCGATAGTAGCGGCGATCCTTCAGGTTTGCCGGCAGGCACGCCATGTCGGTGAGCTTTTCGGGCGCGTCGTGGGCGTACTGATAATCCTTGCCGAATCCGAAGCCCTTCATCATGGCGGTGACGGGATTGCGTAGGTGCAGCGGCACGGGCTCGGCCACGGTTTTTTGGGCGTCGTCCTTCACTTCTCCGTAGCCGGCGTAGAGCGCGTTCGATTTGGGCGCGAGAGCCAGATAGACCGTGGCCTCGGCGAGCGCCAAATCGCCCTCCGGCAAGCCGACAAAATGGACCGCCTGCATGGCCGCCACAGCGAGAGGGAGCGATTGCGGATCGGCCAGGCCGATGTCCTCGCTCGCCATGCGAATCAGCCGGCGCGCGACGTAGAGCGGGTCCTCGCCGGCCTCGAGCATTCGGCCCAGCCAGTACAGCGCGGCGTCGGGATCCGAGTTGCGAACGGATTTGTGCAGCGCCGAAATCAAATTGTAGTGCTCCTCGCCGGCTTTGTCGTAGAGGAGCATCTTGCGCTGGATGGCATCTTCGACGATTCGCTCGGTGATGACTTGGCGCCCTTGGCTATCGGGCTCGGCGGCCGCCGCAGCGGCCTCGAGCGTGTTGTAGGCGGCGCGCGCGTCGCCGTTGGAGAAAACCGCTATCTGCTGGACGAGTTCAGGCGCCACCTTAATCTGCTGCATTCCCAGCCCTCGCGCTTCATCCCGCAGAGCGCGGTCGAGGAGGATGATGACTTCGTCAGTCGAGAGCGCCGAGAGCATGTAAACTTTGGTTCTCGACAACAGCGCCGAGTTCACCTCAAAGGATGGATTCTCCGTGGTCGCGCCAATCAAGACGATGTCGCCGCGCTCGACGTAAGGCAGAAAAGCATCCTGCTGCGCTTTGTTGAAGCGGTGAATTTCATCCACAAAAAGGATCGTGCGCCGGCCATATTGTCGCGTCTTTCGAGCGGCGGCCATCACTTCCTTGATTTCCTTAGTGCCGGCCAGCACGGCGCTGAAGCGGACAAAGTCGCTGCGGGTTGTCCGGGCGATGATGGTGGCGAGCGTGGTCTTTCCCGAGCCGGGCGGTCCCCACAGGATCATCGAGTGGATTTCGTCGCGCTCGATCTGCTGCCGCAGCGGCTTGCCGGGGCCGAGCAGATGGAGTTGGCCGGCGAATTCATCCAGGCTCTCCGGCCTCATGCGGTCGGCCAGGGGCCGCGGTCCTGCTTCTTCCGAGGCGGCGGGTTGTGGATCGAAAAGGCTCATCGCTGTCTGCCGATTTCCGATTTAGCGACCTGACGATTGAAGGGTCTTAGAAACCAACACAAACCGGGGCTGTTTTTCGTTCACCCCCCACGCTCAGTAACTGAACCCTCGCTGCCGCCGAGCTTCGTAGAGAAAAATCGCCGCCGCCGCCGATGCGTTGAGCGAGTCACTGGCCGGCCGGATGGGGATGCTCAAGCGGGCGTCGGCCACGCGCAAGAGTTCGGGATCGAGCCCGGACCCTTCCCGTCCAATTAAAATCGCCAGCCGCCCGCGCAGGTCAGCCTCGGTTAAAGCCTTGTGGCTGGCGCGCTCCGCCGCGGCGATCCGAATCCCATTTTCGCGGAGCCTGCTCAGCAAGGCGCGCGCTTCGAGCGAGGCCGCCACCGGAAGATGGAAAATCGCTCCCGCAGAAGCTCGAACGGCTTTGGGATTAAAAGGACTGACCGTCTGGCGGAGCGCGAAGAGCGCCGTCGCGCCGAAAGCGTGCGCGCTGCGAAGCATGGTTCCCAGATTGCCCGGGTCCTGAACCCCGGCGGCCACCAGCAGCAATGCGTCGGGCAACGCAAGCAGCGAATCCAGGCTGGGCGGGGCCAACTCAACCAGCGCCGCCACTTCCTGCGTCGCCTCGGTTTGCGAAACTTGCCGAAAAATTGCCGCCGAGATTTGCGTAACCTCCGCTTCACAGGGCAGGCGTGCGAGAAGATCGGGGCGCTTGGCTGCCGCGTGCGCGGTCACGAGCACGCTCCGGACCACGCCCCGCGAGCCGGGGCGAAGCGCCTCTTCAAGCAAATGTGGCCCTTCGATGGCCAGCCAGCCGTCGCGCGTCACGCCGTCTTTGAGTGCTCGGCGATAGAGCTTGAGCAGCGAATTGGCGGCGCTCGTGATTTGGCGGGTGGCAGGGCGATTCATTGCGACGTGGCGGCTCAACGCACAGCTTAACCCGCCCGCCTGGGGCGCGTCGAGCGATTTGGAAGCCCGGGGCGCGCCGTATGATAGAATCCTGCCCGTTGGCGCCACGAGCAATACCTTGTCCGAGGAGGGTCCGATGCGTAAATTGATGCTGGCTGTCCTGACGGTTTTCGCGGCGATCCCGCTGCTCGCGCAAAGCTACCACCCGCTCGCCGGCTGGCTGTGGCAACTGCCGCGGCCGCACGGTTATGTTCTCAAGCGCGTTTCGAGCTACGACCGCACGGGAGGCAACGCCGATTACCGCACGGTCGCGCCAGGCCAAACTCTGACCGTGCTCGACGCCCCAGGCCCCGGCGTCATCACGCACCTTTGGTTCACTATCGCGGACCCTGAGCCTTACCACTTGAAAAAAATCGTCCTTCGGATGTACTGGGACCATGAGCCAACGCCCAGTGTGGAAGCGCCCATCGGCGATTTTTTTGGTCTCGGTCTCGGTGATTACTTCACCTACAGCTCCGCCCCGCTCGCCGTCGCCCCGAACAAGGCGCTCAATTGTTTTTTCCCAATGCCGTTCAAGAAGCGCGCCCGCATCACCCTGACCAACGAAGGCCACGACGAGATTCGCGCTCTCTACTTCAACATTG
>JAKAWO010000286.1 GCA_021827255.1 Acidobacteriota bacterium
GGTGCCTTTCCGGGAATCCCTCGGGAGAATGACGATTGGGGAAAACGACTCTCTACGGGCTTCTGGTCGCGCTCCTGATTTCCCATTCAACCTGGGCTCAGAGCTCTCCGCCAGCGAAGGCCCCCAAGCGACACGGGTGGGATCTCCACTTCCAATCCACGCTCATTGGCCAGGGCGACCTGCCTTTTTCAGCCAAGTATTCCGGCGCCAACAGCCTGGAGCCCCACGGCGAAGTCGAGGACACTTTTTCTTTCGACGTTACGACCGGCATCCAACTCTGGCGCGGCGCAGAGTTTTTCACGGATGTCTTGATGTGGCAGGGCTTTGGCCTGAGCAAGACCACCGGCGTTGCCGCCTTCCCCAACGGCGAAGCCTTCCGCGTCGGCAAGACCTATCCCGACGCAGCCATCGCGCGCGCTTATCTTCAGGAAACGCTCCCGCTCGGCCACGGCGGGAAAATGGCAAGGGATTCCGATACGACCCATCGGCGCGATTCTCAGCTCACTTTCACCGTGGGCCGATTTGCCGCGACCGACGTCTTCGACAAGAATGCCTATGCCGGCGATGCGAGAACCGAGTTCATGAATTGGGCCTTCGTTTCCAACGCTACCTGGGACTACCCGGCGAACGTCCTTGGCTTCACGAGCGGCGCAGCGGCTGAATTAGACCTGCACAATTGGGCGGCGCGTCTTGGCGTTTTCCAGGTCTCGCGCGTTCAAAATGGCATGAGACTGGACTGGAATCTACGTCAGAACTGGTCCCTCGCTGGAGAAATCGAGAGGCGATATTCCGTTCTGGATCGCGCCGGAGCTCTGCGCCTGCTCGCCTGGGAGGAGCGAGCCCACCTGGGAAACTATCAGCAATCGCTTCTCCAGCCGCAGAACATTCAACTCAACGGCCGGCTCCGATACCGATCGAAGTACGGTTTCGGAATCAACCTGGAGCAAGAAATCCGCAAAGACCTGGGAATGTTCATGCGCCTCGGATGGAGCGATGGCAAGAATGAGACGTGGGAGTTTACGGACGTGGATCGCACAGCCTCAGTGGGCTTGAGTTTGAAAGGCGACGCGTGGCGTCGGCCCGAAGATTCGATAGGTCTGGGCGCCGTCGTCAATGGCATCAGCGCGGCGCACAGGCAGTTCCTTGCTGCCGGTGGTTTGGGGATTACCGTGGGGGATGGCGCCCTCGATTACCGGTCAGAGCGGCTGGGCGAAGCCTATTACAGTTGGAAGGCGGCCAGGCATCTGGCGCTCACGCTCGATTATCAACTGGCCATAAATCCCGCCTACAATCACGTCCGCGGGCCGGCCAATATTTTTGCTACTCGGCTTCATTGGGGGTATTGATGCAAGGCATTGCAAGCGCTTCATCGAAGCTCCGCGCCGTCTCGGCGAATTTCTCGAGCCGCGAATCCCAAGCAGATGTCCGGCACGCAGCCGTTGGGCCGCGCGGCGGAAATAATCTTGCGCAATCTTCGTGTCGCCAATTTACAATAGAGTTTTGCTCGGCCGCTCCGAAAGCGACCTGTATGCCGGGGATGAGTCAATAGGAGGCAAAACCTTGGAACTCGGAATGGTGGGCTTGGGGCGCATGGGCGCCAACATGGTGCGGAGGCTGATGCGCGGCGGGCAGCGCCTGGTTGTTTTTGACACGAACCCTCAGATGGCGAAGGCGCTGGCCACGGAGGGCGCGACAGCCGCCTCGTCGCTCGGCGACTTGGTTCAAAAACTCACGCCGCCCCGCGCCGTCTGGCTGATGGTTCCCGCCGCGGTTGTGGACAAGATATTGGCCGAGCTTTCCGGCCTTCTTAAAAGAGGAGACGCGCTTATTGACGGCGGAAACTCCTATTACATTGATGACATCCGCCGGGCGGAGGAACTTTCGGCCCGCGGCCTCCACTACGTGGACGTCGGCACCAGCGGCGGGGTCCACGGGCTCGAGCGCGGCTACTGCATGATGATTGGCGGCGAGCCGGAAATCGTCCGGCACCTCGATCCGATTTTCAAAACGCTCGCTCCCGGCCTCGGCGATATCCCCCGCACCCCCGGCCGCGAAAACCCCGCCGGCACCGCGGAGTTCGGCTATCTCCATTGTGGCCCCTCCGGCGCCGGCCATTTTGTGAAGATGGTTCACAACGGAATCGAGTACGGAGTGATGGCGGCTTATGCCGAGGGCTTGAACGTTCTGAAGCACGCCAACATCGGCCGCCAGAGCCTCACGCAGGATGCGGAAACGGCCCCGCTCGAGCATCCTGAACATTATCAGTACGACCTCAACCTGGCGGACGTCACCGAGGTCTGGCGGCGCGGCAGCGTGATCGCTTCTTGGCTGCTGGATTTGATCGCCGAGGCGTTGTTCGAGCAGCCCGAACTCGCTCAATTTTCAGGGCGAGTCTCGGATTCGGGCGAAGGCCGCTGGACCCTCAAGGCCGCGGTCGAAGAAGGCTGCCCGGCTCAAGTCCTGAGCGCCGCCCTTTTCGAGCGCTTCAGCTCCCGCGGCGAGTCCACCTTCGCCGAGAAGCTGCTCTCCGCCATGCGCTATGAATTCGGCGGCCACCTCGAGAAGAAATAAACGCCTCCGCCCGCTGACATCAGATTTCGCTTTCGTCGCTCGGAACTTTGTGATACACCAGGGAAAATTCTGAACGCATCCAGGAGGTGCCGATGTCACGATTTTACCGGTTCTTGGTCTCGGTTTCCTGGGCCTTGGGTGTATTGAGCTTGATCGTTGGGGTTGTGTTCCGGCTGGTTCCGGCACTGTCGGTAAAGACCACGTTCACGCCGCGGGGTGGAATCATTCTGGCTGGCGCTCTGTTCCTCTGCGCCCTCGCCACTCGAGCCATCGAACGGAGCGGGCCGGCGGGAAGCTGACGGGGCGCGAAGGCCTAGCCTATCCGGGATAAGGCGCTCCCGGCCGCACCACCCGGATGTCGTGGTCCGTGAAGGCAAAGTGGCCGCCCGGAAGCTGGTATTTGGGCATGTGGCAGGAGATGCAGTTATTCGCGCTCACCGGGCAGGCGCGCCCCGGATGTTGGGCGTCAGGCTGCTCACCTCTCACCAGGTGGCAGGCCAGGCACTTCGAGTTATAGAACGCCGCGCGCGTCTCCAGCGGCTGGTGCGGATTGTGGCAGGCCAGGCAACTGATGCGCGGGTCGTTTGCGCTCCAACAGTGGCTTAATTCCAGCCGGTACGGCTGGAACCGCACGTTACGAATTCCCCTTAAGCCCATCAGCTCCACCTTCATCCAGCTTCGATGGCAGTCCCCGCAAAAATCATCCAGCCGAGCCGGGCTCAGCTTGCCGGGATTGAAGATGGCGGTTTTTGCCTGCGCGATGCGGCCCGCCTCAAGCGCTGCGAGATGTTGCCCTCCGGGGCCGTGGCAGGCCTCGCAATGCACTCCGGGCACGGCGCGACGCGGATGGAATTGGTCGCCGATCATCGCTCCGGTCGTGTGACAGACAATGCAGAGTCGAGCTCCTTGCTCGGTCAATCTCGCGCCCAAAGCCAGCGCTAGGCTAGGTGGTTGGCCACGTGGCGCGCCCAGGGTGATGTCCAGGCGCTGCGTATCGTTGTAGAAACTCACCAGGCTTTGGTAATACGCGCCGCGGTAGCGGAACAGATAGGTCTGTCCAGCCTCGCCTCGGCCAAACGCCCACAGGAGCGGAACGGAAATGGCGCGCGTCCCGTCGCTCACCGAATAGACGCTTTCGTTTCCCTGCCGGACCATTCGATAAGCGTAAGGCCCCAGCCGAAAGCTGAGCTTCGGATGAGCTTTAAGAATTGCGGCGTGCCGCGCCCACGCCCCTGCCTGCGCCATGGGCGTAGCCCGGTAAGTCTTGGCTTCGGCGACATGACACTCGGCGCAGACGGCATCGCCCACG
>JAKAWO010000287.1 GCA_021827255.1 Acidobacteriota bacterium
CGGAGACATGCGTCGTGATGGCTGAAAAGGGATTAGCTGAACTGGCCTGGCGAAAAGCCGACGCAATGTGCTGACGGTGGCATGGGACCCGACGGCTTTCCGACCCCACTCATTTCTTCGCTTTTCCCTGGCTGGCGACGGCTTCCATCGCGGCCTTCACGCGCTCTGGATCGCCGAGGTAGTAGTGCCGGAGCGGCTTCAGATTATCATCGAGTTCATAGACCAATGGCAAGCCGGTAGGGATGTTGAGCTCGACGATTTCGGCCTCGGGAACCTCATCGAGGAATTTCACCAGCGCCCGCAGGCTGTTGCCGTGCGCGACGATCAAAACGCGCTGGCCGGAGCGGATGGCGGGAGCGATCTCCTCATGCCAGCAGGGCAGGAAGCGCGCCACGGTGTCCTTCAGGCACTCGGTAAGTGGAAGCTGGTCTTGGGCAAGACTCCGATATCGCTCCTCGCGGCCCGGATAGCGCGGGTCGTTTTCATCGAGCGCGGGGGGACGAACATCGTAGCTGCGGCGCCAGACCTTGACCTGCTCTTCGCCGTAGCGCGCGGCGGTCTCAGCCTTGTTGAGCCCCTGGAGCGCCCCGTAGTGCCGCTCATTCAGCCGCCAGTCGCGCACCACCGGAATCCACATCAGGTCCATCTCGTCGAGCGCGATCCACAGCGTGCGGATGGCGCGTTTCAAGACGGACGTACAGGCGACGTCGAACCTGTAGCCCTGCGCCTTCAGGACGCGCCCAGCCTCATGCGCTTCTTCGACGCCTTTTTCCGACAAGTCCACGTCCGTCCACCCGGTAAACAGATTCTCCTTGTTCCAGATGCTTTCTCCGTGCCGCAACAGAACGGTCTTGTGCATTTTCCAGCCCCCCGTGTTCGTTCAGGCGTAGCGGAACTACCGGCGCGCCTCAGCACCCGGCTGACCGCGGGTCGCCTAGCCTCAATCAGTTTAACATCTTGGAAAACTTGCTTCGCGCCCAGAGCGTTGCGGCCAGTGGGTTTGTTTGTGGTTTGATTCGGTTCGCTTCCCGCTTTGTCTTCCATGACTTAGTGGGTTGGCCCCTTAAATCTAATGGGGTGTCTTATTTTTGCTCCTTGCATGGCGTAGCCTTGCAGGAGCGAAGGAGTATCCGGCAAGGCGCCATAGGGTGAGGGTTCCGGCCGGGAGCGCCGCACGGCGAGAAAGTGGAGCTGGCGGTCATCGCCTCAAATACCGCGATCATCGTGGCAATTTTTACGCCGCCCGATTCCAGATTGAGGTACGACGCCGGGCGACCTTAAGCCTCGATGGCCGCAAACAGCAAACCAAGCGGCGGGCGGCTGCATCGCATTAGGAAGCGCCGAGCCACAAAGGCTGGGGCGAAATCAAGAGAGCAGGAGGAGAAGATGGCGATTGCGCAGGGGCTATTGTTGCAATTCGATCACGAGATGGCGGGGGTGAGGAAGACCTTGGAGCGGGCGCCGGAGGAGAAATTCGACTATCGGCCGCACCCGAAATCGGGGACGATGGGCTGGTTGGCGGCGCATTTGGCGACGTTGCCAAGTCTGGCGTTGCGGGTCATTGAGAAGGATTCGTTCGAGATTGCGCCGGACGGCAAGCCGCCCTCCGGTCCGCCCAAGTTGAAGACGCGGCAGGAAGTGCTGGAGACGTTCGACAAGAATCGGGACGCGGCGCGAGCCGCCATGGCAGGCGCGAGCGATGAACATCTGATGAAGCATTGGAAGCTCTCTTACCTGGGCAAGGAGATTTTTACCTTGCCGCGCGCCGCCGTGCTGCGCACCATGGTCATCAGCCACATGATCCATCATCGGGCGCAGCTTGGCGTCTATCTTCGGATGAACGATTTGCCGGTGCCCTCGCTTTACGGGCCATCGGCGGACGAGCCGATGTAAGCCGCCGAGCTCAGGGTCCGCAAGCGGGCGCGCGCGGTGGTACAGCACGGAGATTCAACCGAGCATCCTAGGAATGAAGGCGGGGCGCGGACTGCGCGCTCGATGGCGCCCAGCCGAGGGCCGAGGTGTTTTTGACACCTTGGGGCCGCTGTGCGATAATTTTTCAGGGCCGCTCCAAGGGCGCGGAAGGAAGTGAATATGAGCAGGAGACTTGCCTGCGCGAGCAGGATGGGGGCCGGCGTGAGCCTCCTTCTATTTGGACTCTCAACGGGGCTAGCGAGCGCGCAGATGAATCCGCCTCAACTTCCGAGCCACTCGGGCCAGCCCGCCACCGCTCGGCCGGCGACCAGCCCCTCCGCCCCGAGACGCCAGCCGACCCCGGCCGCCCCGCCCGACCATGCCGCGGCTTATTACCACTACATGCTGGCGCGGCGTTATGCGGAGCTGGCGGGAATCTACAATCGCAGCGATTACATCGAAAGAGCCATTTCGGAGTATCAGCAGGCCATTCAAGCCGACCCCACATCCTTATTTCTTAAGGTTGAGCTGGCGGGGCTTTACTGGCGGGTCAGCCGCATCGCCGACGCCGTCAAGGAAGCCCAGGAGGTGCTCAAAGTCAATCCCGATGACGTGGACGCTCACCGCCTGCTGGCTCGCATTTACGCGCAGAGTCTCGGTCAGCCGCAGTCGAACGCGGGCATGGCGGAAACGCTTCTGAAGGCCATCAAGGAGTATGCCGCGGTCACCCGCCTCGACCCCAACGACCTGGAGTCGGCGCTGATTTTGGGCCGCCTTTACAAGCTGAACAATCAGCCCGCCAAAGCGGAAGAGATCTTCAAGCAGGTGCTGACCGGCCACCCCGACTCGAGCGCGGCCATCTTTCAGTTGGCGCAGCTTTACGGCGACAAAGGTGAATTCAATCAGACCATCCAGCTCCTCAAGAAAATTCCGGAAGACCAAATGGATCCGGGGCTGCTCGGGATGCTAGGCTACGCGGAGGCGCAAGTGGGCGATTACGCGAGCGCCCAAGCTTCCTACCTGAAAGCCCTGCAGCTTGACCCTAACAATCAGGACATTCGCCGCGCTTACGCCGAAGCGCTGCTGGCCAGTGGTCAGGTGGAACCGGCGCGCCAGCAACTCGAGCAGCTTTTGAAGAGCGACCCCGAGGATGCGGCCACGTATGTGCGCCTGGCGGTGCTGGAGCGTGAGGAAGGGCATTTTAACAGGGCGCGCAAGAATCTCGAACGGGCCAAAGGACTGGCTCCGGACAACCTCGATGTCACCTACCAGCTCGCCATTCTAGATGATGTGGTGGGAGAAGACCACGATGCCATTGTCCTGTTGAACCAGCTCCTCCAGCAAACCCAGAGCCACAGCGGGCAGTACACGGTGGCTGAGTCCAACAACCGCGCTGCGTTCCTTGAACTCCTCGGGCGGATTTACCGCTCCGAGGAGAATTACCCCCAGGCTCTGGCCGAGTTCCGCGAGATCACCGCGCTCGGAGACGCGCAGGCGCCGCGCGGTGAAGGGCTGATCGTCGAAACCCTCCAGTTGAACCATCAACGCGCCCAAGCCGAAAAGGAATTGGCCGCCGCCATCAAAAAATATCCCAAAGACCCTTCGCTCGAGATGCTGCGCGCCTCATTTCTCGGCGAGCAAGGCCACGTCCAGAAAGGGATCAACATTCTTCAGAAGATGCTCACCGGTTCTCCCAAGGACCGCGGCATTTATCTGGCCATGGCGCAGGTCTATTCGCAAGGCAAACGCTATCCGGCGGCTGAGGCGGCGGCTGAGAAGGCGCTCGGCCTCAGCTCGAAACCACAGGATCGAGAATATGCCCTTTTCATGCTGGGCTCGGTGTACGACGGGGAAAAGAAATATGACCTGGCGGAGCAGACCTTCAAGAAGGTTCTGAAGCAGGATCCTTTGAATGACGAGGCCGACAATTATCTCGGCTACATGTTGGCGGACCGCGGCGTCCGC
>JAKAWO010000288.1 GCA_021827255.1 Acidobacteriota bacterium
ATCCAATCCTCGATTGAGTGGACGGACGCGACGTGGAATCCGGTTCGAGGCTGCGCGAAGGTCAGCCCCGGCTGCAAGCATTGCTACGCGGAAGTGTTTGCGGAGCGGTTTCGCGGCGTCGCCGGGCACCCCTACGAGCATGGGTTTGATTTGCGGCTGGTGCCGAACAAGCTTCGGGAGCCGCTCGACTGGAGGGCTCCGAGAATGATCTTCGTGAATTCGATGAGCGATCTTTTTCATGACGACGTGCCGGACGATTACATCTCGGCGGTGGCAAGGGTGATGGTCGCGGCGGGATGGCACAAGTTTCAGGTCCTCACGAAGCGCTCTGGGCGGATGCGCGAGCTCCTCTCGACCAAGCTCGGATTCGCCGCGCTTCAGCCTCACATCTGGTGGGGCGTGAGCGTTGAGAACCGCAAATACGGCCTTCCGCGTATCCAGGATCTTCAATCCGCGCCGGCCGCCGTACGTTTTCTGTCCATTGAGCCGCTGCTCGAGAACCTTGGCGCGCTCGACCTGGGCGGAATCCACTGGGTGATTGTGGGCGGCGAGAGCGGCCCGGGAGCAAGACCCATGAAAAAGGAGTGGGTGCTTTCCATTCGCGATCAGTGCCGCCGAGCCGGGGTGCCATTTTTCTTCAAGCAGTGGGGCGGCGTGCGCAAGTCCGCGACGGGCCGTCGGCTGGAGGGCCGGACGTATGACCAATTTCCACGGCACAAGGCTCACGGTGCTGCCGATGCTGAGAAGCCATTCAGAAAGAACGGTCTCGTTTTTATCACCGTGTGAAGTCGCAAGCGAAGACCATACGATTTCCTGCCTTTGAGAAATCTGCGGGTTGACTTCAGGAGCAGCGAAAGAGAATCACTCACCCGGCCTTCGGCCACCCCCTCCCGACGTTGCAAGAGCCAGCCGGCGACCTCTGCCGGCTCTGACACTACTCTCAAATGCCGCGCTGTGTTAGACTCGCGGGTCACATTGAAGTTTAAGTCCCACGGTCGGAAAAATCCGGACCGGAGCCATGGCTAACTGCAGGTGAGGTGCCGGCATGATGAATCCGAGGAAAGTGATTTGGATATCTGAGTGTGCAGTGATTTTTGCGGCCGCCTTGGGCGCAGGTCGAGCCGGGGCAGCGACGACTGGGCCAGAGGCGCCGAAGGATTTGCGGTGCGAGTACCGGGTGAATCCGCTGGGGATTGACGTTCTCCGGCCACGGTTCCAATGGCTGCCGCAGGACGCTGAGCGCGGCGAGGCGCAGACGGCGTATCAGATTCTGGTGGCGACTCGCCGTAGCTTGCTCGCCAAGGACGACGGCGACGCCTGGGACAGCGGCAAGGTGGAATCGGCGGATTCGATCCAGCTAGCCTACGCGGGCAAGGCGCTCGAGAGCGGACGACGCTATTACTGGAAGGCGCGATGGTGGAACCGGCAAGGCCAAGCGAGCCCTTACAGCCGAGTGGCGTGGTTTGAGATGGGATTACTCGAGCGGAGCGATTGGACGGGGCAGTGGATTGGCGGCTTCGGGTTATTGCGGAAAGAGTTCACGCTGGCGGGCCGGGTCAAGCGAGCGCGGGCCTACGTGACCGCGCTAGGCTATTACGAGCTGCGCTTGAACGGACGGAAAGTCGGCCATCGCGTGCTCGATCCGGCGTGGACGGTCTATCCCAAGCGTGTGCTTTACAGCACCTATGACGTGACGCGGCTCCTGAAACCCGGCGCGAACGCCGTGGGGGCGATGCTGGGCGGCGGCTGGGCCACCATGCCGGTGGGAAAGCCTTATTACCAGCAGCCCGCGTTCCTCCTCCAATTGAACATCGAGATGGCAGATGGCCGCAAGGTGACGATCGTGAGCGACCGGAGCTGGGAAGGCAAGGCGGGCCCGATCACCCGCGACAGCGTCTATAACGGAGAAGTTTACGACGCGCGGCGAGCGGTTCCCGGTTGGGACACGTCAGGCTTGGAGGATACCGGCTGGAAACCTGTCGAGGTGCTGCCGGGCACCCAGGGCGCGATTTCAGCGGAGATGATGCCGCCCATCCGCGTGGTGGACGCGCTCGCGCCGAAGACGATGACGAATCCCGAGCCGGGGGTTTACGTTTACGATTTTGGGCAGAATTTCGCTGGCTGGGCCAAGTTGCGGGTCGAAGGCCCGCGCGGCGCGCAAGTCGAGATGCGCTTTAGCGAGCTGATCTACCCCAACGGGATGATCAACCGCGCCAACCTTCGGGAAGCGAAGGCGCGGGACATTTATATCTTGCGCGGTGGCGGGCCGGAGGTCTATCAGCCGCGGTTTACCTACCACGGCTTCCGCTACGTCGAGCTGACGGGCTTTCCGGGGACGCCGAGCCTCGATACGCTGCGGGGTGAAGTAGTGCACAGCGCGGTCAAAACGACGGGGAGCTTTGTGGCCTCGAAGCAAATCCTGAACGATATTCAGCACCTGATCCACTGGGGCCAGTTGTCGAACTTGATGAGCATTCCGACCGACTGCGACCAGCGGAACGAGCGGCAAGGCTGGATGGGCGACGCCCAGGTTTCGGCGGAAGAAGCCATGATGAATTTCGGCATGGCGGCGTTTTATACGAATTTCATCCGCGACATTCACGACGCGCAGCACCCCGACGGTTCCGTGCCGGACACGGTGCCGCACAAGTACGGGCGCTATCCGGCCGATCCGGCGTGGGGCACGGCGTATCCGTTGCTGTGCTGGTATATGTGGCAGCAATACGGCGACCGGCGAATTCTGCGGGAGAATTACGACGGGCTGAAGAAATACGAAGCGTTTCTCGAAAGCCGCGCCCAGGGGAACGTGCTGCGCTACAGCTATTATGGCGACTGGGTGGCGATCGAGCCGACGCCGGGCGCGCTGGTGTCGGATTTCTACTTCTACTACGACACGGAAATTCTGGCGAACGTGGCGAAAATTCTGGGCCACGCGAGCGACGCGGAAACCTATTCAAGCCTAGCTGAGCAGATCAAGACGGCATTCAATCAAGCCTTCCTCAACTCGGAAACGGGCGTTTATGCCAACGGAACGCAGACGGCCCAGGCGCTGCCGCTGTTCCTCGGCCTGGTTCCACCGAAGGAGCGGGGCCGCGTGATGGGACATCTGGCGAATGACATCCTCTACACGCACAACACGCACGTCACTACGGGGTTTATCGGCGTGAAATACCTTTTGCCGGTGCTCACGCGGTATGGCCGCAATGATTTAGCCTACGATTTGGCCACGCGTACCAGCTACCCGAGTTGGGGCTACATGGTCAAGCGCGGCGCGACCACGCTGTGGGAGCTGTGGCAGGATAAGACCGGGCCTTCCATGAATTCGCACAACCATATCATGTTTGGGAGTTTGGGCGCGTGGTTCTACCGGGCCTTGGGAGGCATCCGGCAGGCGGCGGGGAGCGCGGGCTATCAGAGCTTGGTAATCGAGCCGCCCGCAATGGAGGATTTGAATTGGGCAAGCGCCACGGTGAGGACGGTGCGCGGGCGGGTGACGTCGTCGTGGCGCCGCTCGGTGCATGAGGTCTCGTTGCGTGTGGACGTGCCGGTGGGCAGTGAGGCGGTGATCGTGGTTCCAAAAGAACAGGAGATGACGACGGAAGAAGTGACCGTGCGCGAGGGCGGCCGCGCTGTGTGGCAGGACGGCCATTACGTGGCGGGCGATCCGGGCTTGACCGGGGCCGAAGCCCGACCGACTGGCGTTGCCTTCGACGCCGGCTCCGGCCATTATTCGTTTCAATTGACCCCGCGCTGAGACGACGCGGCGGAGCAGGAGATTGCCGCTCCCTTCCCGCATCGGGGCAAGCCCGCATGCTGACTAGAGCCGGAGGAGTTCGCGCGCCAAAAAACT
>JAKAWO010000289.1 GCA_021827255.1 Acidobacteriota bacterium
CGCCGCCGGGTGGGCTCCGTCGTGGGTGGGTGTGCGGATCTCATATTTAACTAACCGGATAGTTAATTTATACGCTCCACCGCCTCGGCTGTCAAGCGGAAACCCCGTCGCCGCCAGGCCGCGGAACCCTGCCTGACAGATGAGCCGGCATCGTCCCTCCAAGGCGCGCCTTCCAGATGGCCAAACTCAGGCAGGGCTGGATCGGTAAGCGTAGGTTTTGGGGCCTTGCTCCCGGTGGCGTTCGAGCGCCAGCTCAATCAGCCGGTCGAGCAGCTCCGGATAGGCCAGCCCGCTCGCTTCCCAAAGTTTTGGGTACATGCTGATGGATGTAAACCCTGGAATAGTATTGATCTCGTTGACAAAAATGCGACGGCTCTTTCTCTCCAGAAGGAAATCCACCCGCGCCATTCCGGCTCCGTCAATGGCGCGGAAGGCTCGAAGGGCCAGGTCCTGCACCTCGCCAGTCTGGCGCTTGGACAAACGCGCCGGAATGATGAGCTCGGAACCCTCTTTAAGGTATTTTGCCTCGTAATCGTAGAACTCATTCACCGGGATAACCTCGCCCGGCACGGAGGCCTGCGGCTGTTCGTTGCCGAGCACGGAGCATTCGATTTCCCGCGCCTCGAGCCCGCGCTCGACGATGATCTTGTGGTCATACTGTGCCGCCAGGTCCATCGCCCGAGCCAGGTCCTTGGCCCTCGCTACCTTGCTGATTCCGACCGACGAACCCAGATTGGCCGGTTTCACGAACACCGGATAGCCGAGCTTGCTTTCCACCCTTCGTTTCACCTTCGCCGGCGAGTTTTCCCATTCGCTGCGGAGGATACAAACCCATTCCACCACCCGCAAGCCGGCCTCGCGGAACAGCCGCTTCGTGACATCCTTGTCCATCCCTGCGGCCGAAGCCAGCACGCCAGCCCCGACGTAAGGAACGTTCGCCAGCTCCAACAGCCCTTGGACGGTTCCATCTTCGCCAAAGGTCCCGTGCAGGACGGGGAAGATCACATCGAGGCGAGGGTCCGCAGCGTGAGTTAGGGCCCGATCCACCGGTACGAGCTTCGGCCCGCGCGGATCCACCGAGGGAATGACGGGCGCGCCGCGTTCCAGCACCTCGGGCAGCAGCTTCAAAGCCTCCGATCCAACGCGCCACTGGCCTTGGCGAGTGATCCCGATCGGAACCACGGCATATTTTTCCGGGTCGAGCGCCTTCAGCACCGAGGCCGCCGAGATGAGCGAAACCTCATGCTCGCCCGAGCGGCCCCCGAAAAGCACTCCCACGCGAATCTTTTTGCTCAAAGGATCTTCTTTCCCAGCGCCGATGCGGCCAGACCCACGCCGAGGATGGCCGTTTTGTTAAGCACATCCAGGATCGGATTGATCTCGACAATTTCGAGTCCTAGCATCTTCCCGCTATCGGCGATCATCTCCATGGCCAGGTGAGCCTCGCGGAAGGTGATGCCGCCCCGCACCGGCGTTCCCACCCCCGGCGCCTCGTCGGGATCTACCACGTCCATATCCAAGGAGACCACAAAGCCTGCCGTCCCTTCGGTCACCAGGGCCAGGCTGCGCTTCATGACGGCCCGCATCCCGTGCTCGTCAATGTCGCGCATGGTGAAGACGTGCGCGCCGGATTGCTTCACCGTGCGGCGCTCGCGCGAGTCGAGATCGCGCGCTCCGACCAGAACGCAGTTTTGCGCCTGCGCCTTCGGCGAAAAGCCAAAAATCTTGGTTAAGGCTTCCGGTCCAAACCCCAGCGTGGCGGCAAAAGGCATTCCATGAACGTTGCCGCTGGGGCTGGTTTCCGGCGTGTTCATGTCGGCGTGAGCGTCAATCCAGAGCAAGCCCACGCTCTGATCGCGGTCGCGGTAAAACTTGGCCACTCCCGCCTGCGTGCCGATGGCGATCGAATGGTCGCCGCCGAGCGACACGGGAAAACTCCCGGCCTCGAGCGTCTGGTAAACCCCGCGCGCAACCTCCTGACAGGTTTCAGCGATTTCGTTGAGATACTTGGCCCGCCGGTCGCCGTAGTGCTGCTCTTCAGGGTTCTTGACGTGCAGGTTGCCGGCATCTTCCACCTGATGGCCGAGGCTCTGGAGAACGGAATTCAACCCGGCCGCCCGCACCGCCGACGGTCCCATGTCCACGCCGCGCCGTTCTTGGCCCAAATCCAGAGGCACGCCGAGAATCCGAATCCGCATCGTGGTCATCCAGAACGCGCTTACCTTTTCCGTCCCCCATGATAAGCCCAAATGCGCCCCCCAGATAAATAACTGGTCAGACGACCAGTTATATGCGAGAATTTGAATATGAAGGCAAAAGAAACTATCCTGACCGCCACGGAGTTCAAGGCCAAGTGCCTTCGGATTTTAGATAATCTGGGCGCTCGCGGCGTTGTGATCACCAAGCGAGGGCGTCCGGTGGCGAAAGTACTGCCGGTCGGCGGGGCGGATAACTCGGAGCTGATTGGGCTGATGAAAGGCAAGGTGGTGATCCGCGGCGACATCCTCTCCACGGGCCGCCAATGGAATGCTCAATCTCGACACGCACGTTCTGATCTCGCTCTTCACCGGTGACGTCAGCGACGAAGAACGTCGGCTGGCCGTTCACGCCCCGTTGGCCATCTCGGACATTGTGCTCTGGGAGCTCGCCATGCTCGTGGGCCGGCAGCGGCTCTTCCTCGACCTCGATAGCCCGGAATTCCATCGTTGGCTTCAAAGCCTCGCCATCCTACCCATCACCCTGGAGATTGCGCGGCAAAGCACTCAACTCGATTTCTCCTCCGACCCCGCCGACGAAATCATCGCCGCCACCAGCATCGTCGAAAAGATCCCACTTCTCACGCGCGACCGCCGCATCCGCCGGTCGAAGCTGGTTCCGTTGGCCCTTTGACCGCGCACCTGGTGCGGGCACCCCTGGAGACGACGCGCTCAAACCTTCACGGCGTCAGGCGGTTCAACAGGCGAGGAAAGGGAATAGTTTCGCGGACGTGGTCGAGGCCCCAAATCCAGGCGACGGCGCGCTCGATGGGGAGCCGCTAACGGCATATTTCCCGGCGATGCGCCACACGCAGGACGAGCACATTCGAGCGATCATCCTGAATCTGGCACACGGCCCGGTAATCGCCGATCCGGTAGCGCCACAGATCACCCATGTCCCCTTTAAGAGCCTTGCCCAGTCGCCGTGGGTCCTCGCGGCCGGCCACGCGCTCCTGAAAATACCGAACGATTCTGCTCTGCGCTTGCCGGTCGAGCTTTTCCAACTCGGTGAAAGCGCGCGGCTCGAGGCTAACGGTCCAAGCCAAGCTTCCTCACGGCTTCTTCGAGCGGGATGGGAGGGCGATTCTCCTCCAGCCTGGAAATCGCCGTCAGGTAATCCTCCTGCTCGTCCAGGAACTCGCTGATCGCCTTGGTGGCGTAATAGGATTTCGTTCGCCGGGTCCGCTTGGAAAGCTTGTTAAGCCGCGCTTCCAATTTTCGAGGCAGCCTTACGGTTAGCATGGCGTTCTCTCCGCCGCAGAATACATGTAATACATTCTAGCACCTTGCAACGCTTATTTCTGAGCGAGTGGCGCGCTCGCCGCCCCGCTCACGGCGTCAGGCGGTTCAACATGCGCGGAAAGGGAATAGTTTCCCGGACGTGGTCGAGGCCGCAGATCCAGGCCACGACGCGCTCGACGCCCATGCCAAAGCCCGAGTGGGGCACGCTGCCGTAACGGCGCAGGTCGAGATACCACTCGAAGGCTTCGCGCGGCAGTTTCTGCTCGTCAATGCGGCGCAATAGCAAGCGCTCATCGGCCGCGCGCTCGCCCCCGCCGATGATTTCACCGTAGCCCTCC
>JAKAWO010000290.1 GCA_021827255.1 Acidobacteriota bacterium
GGACCGCATTGTGCTCGGAGGCGGCGTGGCTAAGGCGGGCAACACGCTCTTGGATCCGGTTCGCCAGTCCATCGAGGAAATGGGCTCACCGGCGTTTCGCACCACCACTGAAGTGAGGCAGGCCGAACTCGGCGACTATTCACCGCTTTATGGCGCGGCGGGCTTGGCCCTCGAGCTCGTCGCAACCCTGCCCCATCCCGGCCCTCTTCCGCGGGCGGGCGAGAAAGGACCGCAAGGCGTTGGGTGAGAAAGCCGCCGCCCCGATGCACCAAGTCTCCGACGGCCCCGCCACGACTCCTTTACCATGCGCCTAAAATCGAAACACCGGCGTCGGCTCGCTTTGGCGGGCCAAGTGCAATTCGGCGGGATTCGCGCGCGCGCGCAAGGCTTTCGAGGCGCTCCAGCGGGCAATTTCCGGGTGGTTGTTCTGTTCGCTCAAGTGGGCGAGCACCAGCAAGGCCGCCGCGCCATCGTATTCACCGCACAAAAATTCTCCCGTCGCATCGTTCGAGAGATGTCCCTGACGGCTCATCACGCGCTGCTTCACGTACCACGGATAAGGCCCGGACTTCAGCATCTCCAGGTCATGATTCGACTCGAAGATCAGGCAATGACAGCCGAGCACTCGCTGCCTCACCAATTCTGAGATGTAACCCAAGTCGGTCACCAGACCGATTTTGACGCCCTGCGTCTCCAGGGTAAACGCGACGGGATCGGCAGCGTCGTGTGGCACCGAAAATGGCGTGATCTCGATGTCGCCAAGGGTGAATTTGGTTCCCGCTGTGAAGAATTCAACGCGGGCCAGGCGCGGGTCCCATTGGAGCGCATCGCGCGTCGCGCCGGTGATATAAACCGCGGCCTTCGAGTCGAGCGCCAAGCCTTTCAGCCCGTTGACATGGTCGGAGTGCTCGTGGGAAATCACCAGCGCATCCAGGCCGTCCACTCGCTCGCCGGCGGCGTTCAATCGGGCGTAAGTCTCTTTCTTGCTGAATCCTACGTCCACCAGCAAGCGCGTCCGCTCGGTGGCAATCAGCGTGCTGTTGCCTCGGCTGCCGCTTCCCAGAACGCAAACTCGAACGCTCAACGGCTCTTCCCCTTGATGGCTAACGGCAGCATCCCGCTCGCCCTCGTGCGAGTGGCGCCTTTCTCGCGGCCTGAGCGACCTTGATGATTCACGTTGAGGCCGCGCCGACCAGCAATTATATTCGACCGTCTGCGTTTCAAAAAGGGTCTGTGCTCCTCCAGGCTTGCGGATCCTGACGGCCCACGGTGAGGCGGATCCGCTTTATCCTTCGGCCAGCGGCCGAGCGATGGCTGCCTACCTCATAAGGAGCAGGGAGAATAAAAGCACCAGCAGAACCAGACTGCTGACGCCAACGTAGAGCCGGTCGCGCTGCAACGCGAAGGCGCCAATCAGAAACGCGACCCGCGCGACCGGCGTGGCAATCAAGAGCAAAATGCCGACCTGCATGATCGCCTCAGCGTCGCCAGCCACAGCCCGGTGAATTAACGTCGAAGGGGGATAAAACCAGCCTCGCGTAGGCATAAAGGCAAGGTAGTGAGGCGGCGCCCCAGTGTAACGCATCAGGTACAACACAAAGCCAATCAAGGTCGTGCCAGCCGAGAGAAGAACACCGGTCCGCAAGACCTGCCCAATGAAAACCTCCACCTGCCGATCCTGAAGGGTTCGCATGCGTCAGACCCTTCCTGCCCAGCCGTTGTAAATCATCTCGATAGCCAGAACCAGAATGACCGCGGCAAAAACCACGCGCAGGGATTTTGATTGTGACTTGACCAGCAACTTCGCCCCCAGCAGCGAGCCCGGCAAAATGCCCAGCAGCACCGGGGCGGCCAGCGCGGGAATGATGTATCCTTCGCGCAGATAAATGCCGGCGCTCGCTGCGGCGGTCACCCCGATCATGAAATTGCTGGTCGTGGTGGAAACCTTGAAAGGAACCCGCATAATGCTGTCCATGGCGAGAACCTTGACCGCTCCGGAGCCGATGCCGAGCAAGCCGGAGAGCGTGCCGGCGCCAAACATCGTTGCAAACCCGGCCGGGATATGCGTCACCGAATACTCTCGCTTCTCGCCCGGACCCGTAGGGTACACGCCGTTCATCTTGAGGCGATCCGACCAGGGATCGTGCGCCACCAGCGAGCCTCCGTGCTTGCGCAATGAAAGATAGACAGAGTAGAGCAGGATAACCCCAAACACGATGGAGATGCCCGCCGTCGGCACGCGGGTAGCCAGCCAAGCCCCGCAAATCGCGCCCACCGTCGTGGCAATTTCCAAAAACATCCCGATCCGCATGTTCGAAAAGCCTTCGCGCACATAGGCGGCCGCCGAACCCGACGACGTAGCGATCACGGAAATGAGGGAAGCGCCAATGGCGTACCGAAGGTTGACGTGAAAAAGGAGCGCCAGCATGGGGACAATCACCACGCCGCCGCCCAAACCGGTCAGCGAACCCAGCATGCCGCCTAGAAGCGACCCCGCAAGCACCAATCCGGAGAACAGGAGTTGAGTCATTGAACTGAAATTTCTAGCCTACTTTCGTTTCGGAGTTTAGCCCTTCGACCGTGTCACGTCAACCGCTGGTGGCGCTGAAAGACCTGCCGCCGCGCTCAGGCGCTGACGTCAACACTTGGCTCGGCACCTCCCGCAGTTGGAAGACGGATCCGGGAACTCCACCCGCGACTCAATTGGGAAGAGGTAACGCAGAGCTTCGCCTTTTGAAATTCTGCGGGGGTTCGGCCGATGGCCGCCCATGAGCCATATCAGAGCTTGTAATGCGCAAACCCCGCGCTCCCTACTCACCGATCATTGGGCGTTTCTGATCAGCACCACGTCGCTCGGGATCGTGCCGTGCGGCGCCCCTTACGTCGCGGAATGGGGTGTGGTGTGCCGAGGCCGCTACGCCGCCGGCAGCCCGATGCGCCGCATCAGTTGCTGAAGCCTCGGGTCGGTGCGCAGCGGATCGAACGCCGGGTTCACGCTGGTGTAAATGAAGAACGAGGAGCGCTGCTCACATGCTTCCTCGAGGCAGTCGAGCGCCGCCTGACTGTCGCCAAGGCGGGCGTAAGCGTACGCCTTTTCAACGGAGGTGAACCCTTCGCACTTCGAGCGCTCGACAAGCTCTTGGAGAAGCTTTGTGGCCTCCCCTCGGCGGCCCATGACGGCGTAAGCACAGCAGAGCTCTGACACGGCGCGTGGCGAGCGCCCGGAAAGGGCCACGGCCTTTTCGCCCGTCCGCGCTGCCTTTTCCAGTTTCCCAGCGAGCAAGTAGGCGGCGCCAAGCCCCATAAGCGCGAACCAAAAGTTCGGATCTAAATCCAGCGCCTTCTTGAATTCCGCCTCCGCTTCGTCGAAGCGTCGCGCGAAGAGGCAGTTGAACCCTTGCCAGCCCGCCACCATAGGTGTCAGGGGGTCAAGCTCTTCTGCGATCGCGCCCTCTCGTATGGCTTGCTCTCCGCGGCCGAGGGGGCTGAGCAAGCAAATAGCGAACCAAGCGTGGAAACGTGCGTCATTAGGGTTAAGCTCGATGGCCCGCAGGAACTCCCGTTCGCTGGCGGGCCAGTCCCAATCGTAATAAGACTTCGCAACGCCCAGGCAGGCGTGAGCTTCCGCGAGCGTGTCGTCGAGATCGATTGCGCGCTCGATGGCTGCTCTAGCCTTGGGCGCGGCCTCGCGCTCGCGAGAAAACCCGAACATCGCCGCGTGAAGATACGCCACGCTGATTCCGCAGTACGCCGGGGCATAGCCCGGGTCCTCTTCGAGGGCTTCCCGGAAGCAATCGAGGGCCGCTTTTGTCCCCACTGGCGTCACCTTC
>JAKAWO010000291.1 GCA_021827255.1 Acidobacteriota bacterium
GATCTTGGGAATAACATCTCTTCCGAAGTCGTGGGTTGAGGTCGGATCCTGGGCGTCCTCGACGAGCGCTTCGATTAGCAGGTCGCGATTGAAGCAATAAATCCCCATGGAGGCTTCGCATTGGGCCGGATCGTCGGGGGACGGCTTCGGGTCGGACGGCTTCTCCTGCCAGCCGACGATGCGGTGCTGCCGGTCCACTTCCACCACGCCAAAGCGCGAGGCTTGCACGCTGTCCACCTTGATAGTTCCAACCGTAACGTGCGCCCCGGCGTCAGCGTGCCGGCGGAGCATCAACTGATAATTCATTTTGTAAACGTGATCTCCGGAAAGCACCAGCACGTATTTGCACTTCTCGCTTCCAATAGAATAGATATTCTGATAGATGGCGTCAGCCGTGGCGCGATACCAGTGTTCGCCGACGCGCATCATGGGCGGCAGAACCTGCACGAACTCGTCCAGTTCGCCGTTGAGCAGGCTCCAGCCCTCCCGGATGTGCCGGTTGAGCGAGAGCGCCTTGTATTGCGTCAGAACGTAAATCCGGCGCAAATTGGAATTGAGGCAATTCGACAGCGTGATGTCAATAATGCGGTACACGCCGCCGAACGGCACGGCCGGCTTGGCGCGGTCGCGGGTCAGAGGATAGAGGCGCTCGCCGGCGCCGCCTGCCAGAAGGCATACGATGGTATCGCGCACCATGGCACCCGGTCTCCTTCCAAGGAGGTTTGAAGCGAGCCCAAGAGAATCGAATCGGCATGCCCTGCCGAGCGCTGGTGAAGCGCGATTATATCAAAATCCACCCGGCGGAGGGCGCTGAGCGATCTCGCGGCCCGTCCAAAGAGCTGTGTTATATTCTGAGCGAACTAGACGAGCCCCGCCCATGCGCCGGAATCCAATTCCCCTCGCTCGCTACGCCATGCCGGTCGAAAATACTCTCGGCCGCCGCTATCCGGAGCTTCCGCATCCCTACCGGAACGAATACGAGCGCGACCGCGACCGTATCATCCATTCGCGGGCCTTCCGGCGCCTGGAAAACAAGACTCAGGTCTTCACGCGCCGATTCTCCGACCACTTCAGAAACCGCTTGACGCACACCCTGGAAGTGGCGCAGATCAGCCGCACGGTGGCGAAGGCGCTAGGACTGAACGCCGATCTGGCGGAGGCGCTGGCACTGGTCCATGATGCCGGGCATCCGCCCTTCGGGCACACGGGCGAGGCGGCTCTCAACCGGTTGATGCGGCGCTACGGCGATCGCTTTGATCACAACCTGCACGCCCTCCGCATCGTCGAGCGGTTCGAGCAAAAGTACGCCGCGTTTCCGGGTCTCAACCTGACGTTTGAAGTCAGGGAAGGCATCATCAAGCACTCGCGCGACTACGACCCGGAGGCGCACCCGGAGCTGGCCGAATATCGGCTCGGCGAACGGCCGCCGGTCGAGGCCCAGTTAATTGATCCGGCGGACGAGATCGCCTATAACTGCGCCGACTTGGACGACGGCTACGAGGCCAAGCTGCTCACCTTTGCGCAGATCCGCCAAGGCGTCCCGATCTTCGGCCGGCAGGCGCTGAAGGAGGACCGAAAATATCCCCAGGCCCCCGAAAAGCTGAAGTTCAATGAGGCCCTGAGGCGCATGATGGATCAGCTCGTGACCGGGCTCATTGGTCACACTCGCCAAGGGCTCAGCAAGATGGGCGCGCGTTCGGTGGAAGATGTGCGCCGGGCAAAAACGCGCGTGGCCGGCTGGAGCGCTCCGCTCCGCAGCGAGAACCGGCGCCTGAAGGAATTCCTGCACCAGAATCTCTACTCCCATCGCGAGCTGGTGCGCGAACGCCGGCAGATCCTCCGCCTGATCAACGAACTTTTCAACCACTTTTTGGAACGACCGCGCAACCTGCCGCCTTTCTACTTCGAGCAGACCCACCGGGAACCCGCGCATCGCGTCGTCTGCGACTACATCGCGGGGATGACCGACCATTACCTGATCGAACAGCACGCGAGATTCCTCCGCCGCTGAGCCACATGACCAGGGCGCCAGAACGGCTCGCGCCTCCAAAAAATCTCCCCTTCAAAGCGGCCGCTCAGCCTTGGCGGGGCAGCCCAGGAATAGGGTCGAAGCATCAGGGTGGTATAGTTGATGTTTTGTTGATTCCGTTCGGGAGGTTCTGATTGCTTAAAAAACGTGCGCAACACCGCCGTGGCGCCGGCGCCGTCATTGTCCTTCTGGTGGCGTTGATCGCCATCGTCATGGTGGGGGTCAAGGTCTTCAGCCAGGAAGCGCCGGCCATCCGGCTCACCACCCCAGTCAAAGGCATTGGCAAAAGCACGCCGATTCAATTTGAAGTTTCCGACCCCGAGCATCAGATCAAGAGGGTGACCGTTCGCATCGAGCAGAACGGGCGAGTGTTCAAGCCACCCAAGGTGCTCGTCATGCCCAGCGCGGCGAAGTCGCCGTGGTGGAAGTTCTGGGGCGGGCGGCTGCCGAGCCGCTGGACGGTAACAACCCGCGCCGGACAGAAGGAGATTCCAGCCCTCCAGCCGGGCCATGCCCGCCTGGTGATCGTGGCCGTCAACAATTCCTGGGGCCGGTTTTTCCGCGGCGGCCGCAGCGTGATCGCCCTCAATTTGCCGGTCCGTTTTTCGCCTCCGCAAGTCTATGCCCTGACCTCTCAGAATGATGTCATGGACGGCGGCTGCGCCATGGTGGTCTTCCGAGTCTCATCGGGCGTCGTGAAGTCCGGAGTCCAGGTCGGCCCGTACTTTTTCCCAAGCTGGCCGATGCCAGGATCAAAGCAAAACACGCGATTGTGCCTCTTCGCTTACCCTTATGGAGTGGATCCCTCCACGCCCGCGCGCCTGATCGCGCGTGACGACGCCGGCAATCAGACGGTCGCGAACTTCAATTACCGCGTCTTGCCCAGGAAGTTCCATAATGGCAAGATCGTTCTCACGGATGCATTCATGGAACGGCTGGTGCCGCCCATCATGAGCCAGACGCCCCAGCTCAAGGACCAAGGCAGTCTGCTCAAAAATTTCCTCCAGATCAACCGCGCTCTGCGCCAAACCGACACGGAATTGCTCTTGAAGTACGGCCAGAAAACCAGCGGCCATTTTCTCTGGTCGCAGCCCTTTCTCGCCCTGCCCCATTCCAAAGTTGAAGCCGGCTACGGCGATGCTCGCTCCTATTTCTACCACGGGAAGGTGGTGGACCACGAAGTGCACCTCGGCTACGACCTGGCTTCGGTGGCCCATGCCCCCATCCCGGCGGCCAACGACGGCAAGGTGATCTTTACCGGCTACCTCGGCATTTTCGGCAACGCGATCATCCTGGATCACGGCTGCGGGATCGCGACCCTTTACGGCCACCTCAGCCGGATTGACGTCAAACCCGGCCAAGTGGTGAAGCGCGGCCAGACCCTCGGCCACACCGGCGAAACCGGACTGGCAGCCGGAGATCACCTGCACTTTGGCGTGCTCCTGGACGGCATTCAGGTGGACCCCATCGAATGGTGGGACCCTCACTGGATCCACGACCAGATCCTGATCAAGCTCACGGCAGCCCGCTAGCGCGGCGGGCTGAGAAGCGCGCCCCCGGCTCGTTCGTTTCCGGGCGCGATCCGGCTCAAAAAGAGCTGAAAAAACTTGGAGGGGTTCGTGTGGAGCGCCACCGTCGCGTTGGGGGGCTGGCCGGCGATAGCGTGAGTGAAACCTTTGGAATCTACCTCAATGGCCAGCGACTGCGTCTTGCACAGGCTCGGATCGAGAACCATGGCCACCGCCATCGGGTCAAATAGGGTTGGGGTCTTCTGGTTCCAGAGGTTGTAGAGC
>JAKAWO010000012.1 GCA_021827255.1 Acidobacteriota bacterium
GTGGCCGTCATGGCAAAGAGGGCGAGCACCGGCCAGGCATAGACGGAATAAAGCCTGAGCCGGCGGACGACTTTGCCGCCCGCCAGCCGATGGAGAACAATCAGAGGAAAAACGAAGACGTAGGTCTCCTCAACGGCGATCGGGAAGCCGTGGACAGCTCGGGCGAAGTCAATGGGAATCGTGAAGAGAATGAAGTATAGAAACCAGTCAGGGCGCATGAAGGCCACCACCACGCCGATGACTGCGGTGAGAAGGAAAAGGACATCGGTGGGAGACTTGACCAGCACCAGCCCCAGAACGGCCAAGGAGGCCGCTGCAAAAAGGGCAATGAAAGGCGCCAGCAGTTGAGGCCGCGCGGTGGAAATTTGTCCGTTAGCCATTGCTCAACTTCGCCTCGGGGCTCCGCGCACAGTGGAGATCCAGCCGCTGTTGGCCGGGCAGGTTTTCAGGCGTTCCGAGAGAGTTCGAGAGCTCACTCATGGCCGCCCTCAGTTTCTCCCCGCGCAGATGTAATTGACTACGTCGCCGCCCGACCCGGTGACGGTCAGGGCTGCGGGCGTGGCCATCACTCGAACTGGATTCGCCGCCGTCGTGTCGGTCGCGGTACACACAGGAGCGTTCTGGTACCTTCCCTGAAATTTGTACATCGCCTTGCCATCCGAAAGCCTCAATTGCCCGGAAAAGTCCGTGTTGGAGGCGCTGCCGCTTCGGATGGCGGGCACCGAAATTGCTGAGTTGGGGGCTCGAGAGTCGGGGGGCCAGTTGTTGAAGACCAAGTTTTTGGCCGCGCAAGCGTTCATCCCTCCGCCACTCCGCACGTTGTTGAGGCCCATCAGGCTGTTGCCCTCGATGATATTACTGTTGGTTCGGCTGGCGCTGCAGTCAATCGAGTAAGTGGGCTCGTTTTTAACTCCAAACTCGAAGTCGTTTCCGATGATGGTGTTCCATTGCCCGTTGATGGCGAGGGCGGGCGCCGAGTTAGCGGAAGCGTTTCCAAGAAACTGAAGGCCGATGACGGTATCCTGGTTCCCGTTAATCGAGAGCGCCGGGCCTGGCTTTCCACCGCAGATCTGGCCTTCAACGATGAAATTAGCCCCTCGGTCGTAGATGCCGCCGCCTGGGTTGCCACAGACGTCGATATTCGTCAGGCGCTGACCTCCGCTCTCCAGGTACAGCCCCCATGCGGCGTTGAAATCGAACTGGCTCAGCGCGACCATGAAATCGCCGGATGCAAAGTAGGCTCCATCGCCGCCATTTCCCTGGGAGTAAAGGGCAATAATTTTCCCGCAGCAATTGTTGGCGTCGATGTGCAAACCATCCGAGACGGCGCCTGAGATTCCAACGTGATCAATGTTGAAGCTGTCCCCAGCGATGAGGTGAATTCCGTATGTGGCGAGCGACTTGCCTTCAACGTTCACGTAGTTGAGCGATGCGGCTCCGGCGGGCGCCCCGTGCATGCCGACCTGGACGACGGCGTCCATCTTAGCGTTGGCAACGATCTGCGATGGGATCACTGTCCCGGCATTCCCGGTCATGTGCCCGGAGGGGATGCCAAGGATGCTGGACGAGTTAAAAAGGACAAACGGAGCCCCTACCTTCAGGACGACGGAGCCAAGCTCGATGGTAGCGCCTCGACCGGGTGTTCCCAGCTTGACGCCGCCCGCGCAGGTTTGGGCGCCCGTGAACCCTCGAGCGTCCACCAGGCCGCCGCCCGCCGCAACCGCCGAGTTGATGGCATTTTGAATCTTGGCGCAGGCGTCGCTGCCAGGCATTTCCCCAGCTTTGATGACCTTGGCGAAGGCTCGGCCCGGGAACAACGCAACCGCCGCTCCCACCCCAAATAGCGCCGCCCAGAGCAGCACGCGAGAGCCGAGGGCGGGCAGCCGCCGAGATTGCTCGGCAGCGATTACCCCCCTACGCATGCTGCATCCTCACCCCGCGCGCCTGAACTCGGTCGCGCAGATTCAAGAAGACCAGATGTCCGAGCACCAGATGGGCGTCCTCAATTTGCTGCATAGAGTTCGAGGGGACCACGATGCCGACATCGAGCAGGGCTTTCATCTTGCCGCCCTGGTAGCCCGTGAAGCCCACGGTTGTCGCTCCTTTTTGGCGGGCGAGCTGAAGCGCCTTAAGGACATTGGGAGAATTGCCGCTGCCACTGATGCCAAAGGCCACGTCGCCGCGTTCGATGAAATTATCAATCTGCTCGACGAAGATGTCCTCATAGGCGGCGTCGTTTGCCCAGGCGGTAATCATCGGAACGTTATCGGTAACGGAAAGGACCTTTATTCTACGCACGCCGCTCATGTCGAGAGAGCGAGGGCATGGGGCGTGCGTGCCCTTTCCCAGGTCGCAGGCCAAGTGAGAGGCCAGCGCGGCGCTGCCGCCGTTGCCAAAAACGAAGACCGTGCGGTCATTTTCGTAGGCATGGTAGAGGACATCGCAGATTGCTTGAAGCGGCCCGAGGGGCAGCCGCTCCAGGATGCCTTTCACCTCTCCAATATAGCGCGAGAAATCTTCCATCCTTCCTCTTTAGGGCTCCTGCAGTTCTCAACCTCCAACCCGGCCGAAGGAGTTCGTGCGTCGGCCCAAAGGGTTGGGTTCTTGAGGGTCAAACTCAGGCGTCGGCCGTGGTGTTATCATCCTGCGCGTCCGCGCGTCCAGCCTCATCCGCGCCGTAACCGTACCCGTAGCCGTAACGGTAGTAGTAGCTGTATTTGTAGCCGTAATAGCCATCCCGGTGGATATCCACGTCATTCAAGGCCACTCCCAGGATGCGGGCGCCAGCGCTATAAAGGACCGCGCGGGCCCGGCGCACGACATCATACGGCGTATGGTAGGCGCGAACCACAAGGACCACGGCATCGGTGAGGGTCGCAAGAATCCGGGCATCGGTCACGCTGAGAACCGGAGGCGAATCCACCAGCACGTAATCGAAGTCTGACCGCAACTGGCGAAGCAGTTCGCCCGCCGTGGGCGAAGAGAGGATTTCCGCCGGGTTGGGGGGAATGGGTCCGCAAGGAATCACGAAGAGGTTCGAAACGCCGGGCACGGGAAGGGTCGCCTGCTCGAGCGAGACTCGCCCTGTCAGGCAGGAAACGAATCCTGGCTTGTTGGCGATTTTCAATGAGCGGTGGCAGTTCGGACGGCGCATGTCGCAGTCCAGAATCGCCACGCGGCTGCCGAGGCTGGCCAAGGTGGCGCCCAGGTTAATGACTGTGGTGGTCTTGCCTTCCGAAGGCAAAGGGCTAGTGACCAGAAGCACCTTGGGCACGGGACTTGCGGAAAGCAGAATCGAAGTTCGAAGGGAACGGTAGGCCTCGAGCGCCGCCTGATTGGATTGGATGGCCGCCTGATGACCGGTTGGCTGCGTCACCGCCAGGCTCTTTGACTTCCGGGCATTTTTGTCGGCCCCATTGAGCAAGAACGAAGGAACCACTCCGAGCGATGGCAGCCGCAACAGGCTCTCGACTTCATCCGGAGTCTTAAGCGTGTCATCCATGTATTCCTGGAAGAAGGCCAGGCCCACTCCCGACCCGAGGCCCAAGATCACACCCAGCGCCAAGTTCAAAAGGACACGGGGGCGAACGGGCGTCTCGGGCACCTGCGCTCCGTCCACCACGCGAATGTTGCTGCTGGTCAGGGTGGATTGGATTTGCGCTTCCTTCATGCGCTGCAACAGGTTTTCGTAGAGTTGCTGGTTGGTGGCCACCTTTTGGTTGAGGATGTTGTACTGAATGGATTTTTGAGCGATGTCGTTGACCACGGCCTTCTGCTGCTGCAGAGCCTGCGCCAAGTATTTTTCGTTCGAGCGCGCCGCCTGGTATTTCTGGACAATATTTTGGGTGAGCGCGGCCTTGGCCCGATCTAAATTCTTCTGAACCGTGTCCATTTGTTTCTTCAATGCCACCGCCGTCGGATAATCCGGCTTGACGGTCGTAGTCAGTTGGGCGTACTGGCGCTGTAGGTCAGCGAGCGACTCGGAGAGGCTCTGGATCATCGCGTTTTGAAGAGTGCCGGGCAGGTCTTGAATCTCTCCGGCCTTCACAAGGCTGTCTTGCGACTGGTACTGAAACCGCTCGGCCTGGGCTTCAGTATATTGTTTCTGGAGTTGTTCCAGACGGGCGTTGGCCAGGTTCTCCTGCGCCGTGATGAAGAGGATCGAATTCTTCTCCGCGTAATTCTGCAAGGTGTCTTCGGACTTCTCCAACTTGGCTTCCAACTGGGCCAGCTTTCCTCCCAGCCATTGGGACGCCTGGGCGGTCTCATTCCATTTCACTTCCAGGTTTTCTTGGATATAGTCCTGCGCTAAATCGTTGGCGACCAAGGCCGCCAGCCGCGGATCGTGCGAGTCGAACGAAACGTTCACCAGATTGCTCTCGCGAACCGGATTGACCTGCAGGTTGTTCTGGAAGTAGCCTACCGCATTGCTGAAGGCCGCCGAAGAGGGCGAGGGCGGATTCGGATCGGAAGGCTTTGGAATGTGCTTAGGGTTCTTGACGATCAGGCCCAGGAACGACCGGCTCTTGTAAAACTCGGGATAGAGGTAGAGCTTCAGGTCGCGGACCACCCGCTCCGCCAGCGTGCGGCTTTGAATGATCTTAAACTGTGTCTGCCGGTAAGTGTCGGGGTCCTGGTTGTTAATGCGGAGGATTTCATTAAAGTTCAGCACGTGCGGCTGCTCGGGGGTGATTTCGATCAAGTCGGTCCCTTCATAGACCCGCTTCATTTTGAAGGTTCCGATGGCGACGGTGGTGACCACAATCACGAAGCATAACAAGACCGTCCATCGCCGCTTCAAAATGACCTGAAGGTAATCCAACAGATGCGGCGATTCCTCGGGGGCCACGTCGAGAATCTCACGCTCGCGGATGGTCACCGCTTTAAGCGGCGCGAGGCTCTGGGGTTCAGGCTCGGGATGAATATCCTTGTGGTTGTCGTCGTCCTGCATCATGCTCCTTCGCCATTCTCCCGGTTAGGTGGGAGTGGAGAATAAAACAACCCCGGACCGCCTCAATCGCCGTTTCGCGCTGGGAAAGGGTCCCACGCGGGGGAATCATTAGCTCTGAATTTAAAGCCGTCCGTAAATCAGGAGACCACTGATCGTGCCGATTGCCGCCTCTGCGCCCTGCTTGAGAGCGGCCTTCTCTCGGCTGCTCGGCACCCACAGGATGTCGTTGGCCTCCAGGACCGGGTCGGCCGCCTTGCCGCGAATGACCTTGTTAAGGTTCACGGGAATGTAGGTATGCGAGCCATCCCGCCGCGTATGGATGATGCGAGTGTATTTCGCCGCCGCGGTGCTGCTCAGTCCCTCCGCCATGGCAATCGCCTGCAGCACCGTCAGATCGCTGCGGTCGCCGAGAACAAACCCGCCCGGCTTCATGACCCCGCGTCCGGTAACATAAACCACGGCTGCCCGGCTGACGCTGATAATGTCCTTTGGCTTGATCGGAATGTTCAACTGGCTTTCGCTTGAGTAGAGAAGCCTGTGAAGGTCAATCTGAAGCTCATCAGGCGCTACCAGCTTCATGCCGTCGGCCATTGGAAGGTTCGCAAACCCGCTCTTGCGGGTGATGAACACAGTTCGCCCGGCGGCCACCGACGTGGCCCTGCTTCCGAGGCCGCCGGCGAGTGATAACATCTCGATCAACGTGCGCTTTCCGGTGAGCTGGTACATGCCGGGCCGCGCGACGGCGCCGATGACGGATACCGGCTGAGCGTTAAACTGACTGACGTAAACGCTGACCACCGGATGTTGGAGGTAGGTTTTGCCGTACAACCGCTGCAGCTTTTGCTGGAGCTGTTCAGCCGTCAGTCCAGCGGTCTGGACGGGTCCGAGAAGAAGAACTGGAATGGTTCCGTCGTTGGCCACGCGAACCGTTTGGGCTAATTCGGGAACATTAAAGACGCTGATGTTCAATACGTCTTCGGGCCCGATGCGATAATCCGCCGAAGACTCCAGCGCCATCGCGGTGGGGGCTGGCAAAGCATTGACTGCTTGGCCCGACAAGGACGAGCCGGCAGCCCTGCTTTGATCCGGCGTGGTCTGAACGGATGATGGGCGACTGCTGTCCTCCTGATTGCCCTTCTCCGAGGACACCTGCGGAGCAGCCGGCTGCAAAGTCTGGCCTTGCGCCCGCAATCTACCTAGGGAGATTCCCCCCACTCCCAGATTCAACACCACAAAAAACCCAAAACAAACAATCGCTTGATGCCTCATTTCCCTTTCCTGCGCGGCAATTGCCGCTCCCGTGTTGCTTGGATTGCCGTGCGTCGCTCGACCTGTCTATCTTAGGAAGCCTAACCCAGTCTTTCCGCGCTTGTCAACATCATGTGCCCCTCGGAGCGGTGTCAACGGCTCGGGCTGAAAATCGTGAAGGCATCTTCGGTTAAGCATGGTCGGCTCCCAGCCAGTAAAGCCCCTGGGTGCGCGCGGAGTGCTTGGGGGTGACAACTACGGCAAAGCGACCCGGGAACAAGACGGCATGGGGGGTTTCACTGGACACCGGGGCTGATATACTTAAAGGCGAGCGAAAGAGGAGGCGAGCGCCGCACCGCCGACTTCTATATTGGCAGGCGGCCTTGGGCAGCGAGCGAAGGTGACTGCTAACACCCAACCTCCGAGGGCGCCGAGAATGAGGATTTCCGCCCTGATCGTAGATGATGAGCAGCCGGCCCGGGACGAATTGGCGTTTCTACTCCGCGAATTTCCGGACGTGGCGCTGGTTGGCCAAGGCAAGAACGGGATTGAGGCCGTCAGCCTGATCCGCGAGCTGAGCCCACAACTGGTCTTTCTCGACGTGGAAATGCCCGGCCTGGATGGATTTGGAGTCATCAAGCGGGTTTTGGAGAAGAAGCTTACCGTGCCGTTCTTTGTCTTCTCAACCGCCTACGACCAGTACGCCGTGCGGGCTTTCGAGGTCAACGCGCTCGATTATCTCCTGAAGCCCATCGAAAAGGGCCGCCTGCAAAGGGCGCTCGACCGCGTTCACCGCCTCATCGCGGAATCGCAATCGGCCTCGCAGAAGCTGGATCGTTTGGTGCAGATGATGGCCGAGCGACCGGCCTCCACGTCCGGGAAAATCGTGGTCAAAACCAACGGCCGCTTGGTGCTGGTGGATGCGTCGCATATCGTTTACGCCAGCATCCAGGACGGGGTGATTAACATTGTGACGACGGAGGTTGAAGGCCAGTCAAATTTCCGCACGCTGGAAGAACTGCAAGGAGCTCTCGATTCCAGGATTTTCTGGCGCGTCCGTCGTTCGCATCTCATCAACATAAACCGCATCAAAGAAGTGGTACCCTGGTTCAAGAGCTCCTACCAGCTCAAAATGGAGGATCGGAAGCAAACCGAGATTCCTGTCAGCCGCAATCAGACTCGCAAGCTGCGGGAGCTGCTGAATCTCTAAGGCCCTTCGCGCCGAACCACGATGGCTCCCGATTCCCGAAGGCGTGTCGCGCGGGCGCGGGCCATATCCCCGCTTGGCCCCGAGAGGACCGGCGGGCGCCGTTCGGCACCAAGGCATGAGCTTCCAGGGCGCGAAGGCGTGGCCGGCGGAACTTCAAGGTCCGAAGCGCTCGAAAGCTCAATGACGCTCGAAGTCGGAGAAGAATCGGGATTATGACAAAGCGAACAATCTTGCTCTTGGTTCTATGTTTTCTGGCCTCTTCGCCTTCGCGGGCCCAGCAGAATCTCCTGCCGCTAGCTTCAGCGATTCGGCAGGTGGTTGAAAAGGACCCCGGGGTTTTGGCGCGCCAAGCTGACTTGAGAGCGGCCGAAAACGATACACGCCGCGCTGAGGCTAAGCGGCTGCCAAAACTTTACATAACGACCGGCAGCGGAGTGGGGAAAAGCGTGGACGACTTGGCGAACGTCCTGCTGACAGGCCTCGTGCCGGTGGCCGTGACCAATCCCCGCACACGGTCGCGGCTGGCCAATCTCTCCTTGAGCCGGCCCTACGTGGTGCCGGGAGCCAGCCTCGAAGATAATCTGTACGACGGCGGACGGACGGCGGCGGCGATTGAAACAGCGCGGTTAACTGCCGACAAGTCGGAGGTCGGTCGGGCGAGAGCGCGCCAGACGGTGGCCTACCAAGCCGCCCTTGACTACGCTCGGCTGGCGCAGGGGCAAATTCTCCAGCGTGACCTGGAGGAATACGCCCAGGTCGCGCAGCTTGCCGCCAAGGCGCTGGCGGAGCAAGCGAAGGTCGGGAAGATCACGCCCGCCGACGCGCTCGCGGGCGAATCGAAATACCAGGCGGCCGAAGCGGCGCTCGGCAACGACCGCGATGACCTGCGCCTGTGGAGCGATCTGCTGCGACGCCTGGGAAGCTTTGCTCAGGATGCGGCCTTCGATACGCGCCCGCTCGAAGCGTATCTGGCGCAGTATCCGCTGTCGCCCATGCCGGAAGCCATGGAGACTTCAAAAGCTCACGCCGTCCGCGACGCTGCCCTCGATGCCCGGATTGCCGCCGAGCGCCTTCGCGCGGCGCGCGCGGCGCGTCTGCCGCAGGTGAGCTTTGTGGCCGAATACGGCTTTCAATTTTCAAATCTGTTGTTCACTTTCCGGCCGGGCTACAACGTCGGCGTGCAGGTTAGTTATCCACTGTTTACGAGCGGCAGTCGGTCGCGGAGGATCTCCGCCGGCGAAGCGGAGCTCACGGCGGCCCGCCTCGAAGCGAGCAAGGCGCGGGAGGAGCAAGCCGCGCAATACGACCAGATGGCTGAAGAAAACCGCAAAATCGGGCGCGCGCTCGAAGCCGCCCAAAGCGACCTTGCCCAAGCCGTGGAAGTTTACCGGGTCACGCGCCTGAAATATGACCAGGGCATCGAGTCCGCCGCCGATCTGTTGAAGGCCGCGGGGTTCTTATTGAAGAGTCGCCAGCAGTGCTTGGCCCTGGCGCAATCCAGCCTGCTGCTGCGCTGGTCAGCGCTTCGATCCCAGGACCAACTGATTTCGACCCTGGAACGAGGGTCGTTGCCCTAACATGCGACTGTTTAATCGCCGGAATCTTATCTTGCTGCTGCTCCTGGCCGGGACGGTTTTGGGCCTGGTGTTGTGGAGGGAGTTCGGCGGGACGCTTCCCACCATCATGGCGGCACGGGCAGAGCGAGGAAACCTCACACAGGATTTCCGCACGAACGGCGTGGTGGAACCGGCGGAATGGCGCGAGGCGCGAGCTCGATTCGCGGGGCGGGTGATCGCCGTCAATGCCCACGAAGGTGACTTGGTGCGCGCCGGCCAGTCGCTCGGGCAGCTTGACCCCCGCGCCGCGCGGGCGGCGCTCGCTCAGGCGCGCACCCAACTGCTGGATGCAGAACAAGCCGAGGCGAGCTCCACCGGGCGCGCCGCGCTCGCCCCACTCGAAGCGCAGGTCGCCGCCGCGCGGGCGGATGTGAAGGTCGCCGCTTCAGCTCGCCGCAGAGATCAGTTTCTTCTCCAGCAAAAAGCCATCAGCCGCCCGGAGTTCGACCAAGCCGAGGCGAGCTATCAGAAGGCGGCAGACAAATTGAAGGCGCTCGAGGAACAAGAGCGGCAAATGCGCTCGCGCACCCTGCCGCTTCGTCGGCGAGCCGCGGAGGCGCGGGTGGAGCAGGCCCGAGTGGCTTTGGAGGAGGCGGAGAGCCGCTGGGCGGAAACCCGCATCCCGGCTCCCATGACCGGGACCTTGCTGGTCCGGCCACCTAACCCCGGAACCCTGATCAATCCGGGCGATCTGTTGGCCAAAGTTGGAGATATTTCCCGCTTGCGCGTTCGGGCCTACATTGACCAGCCGGATTTTCCAGCCCTTCGCGTCGGATCCGCGGTGCGCATCACCTCGACGGGTTTTCCCGGCGTCTCCTGGAAAGGCCATGTGGAACGAGTGTCCGCCCAGCTCAGCACTATCGGCAAGCGCGTAGTCGGCGAGGCCCTCTGCTCGATTGACAACGGCCACGACCCGCTGCCCGTCAATTCCAACGTGGACCTCACGTTCACCAGCCGCGAGATGCGGAACGTCCTGCTGGTTCCCGTGGACGCCGTATTCCAGACGGACAACCACAACGTGGTGTACTTGCTGCGCGGAGGGCGGTTGTACGAGCAGCGAGTCAAGGTGGGCGCCAGCAATGCCGACTCGATTGTGGTGTTGAGCGGCCTGAAGGCGGGCGACGTGGTTCTCGATGACCTCACCCTCCAGCCCAAGCCCGGCATGCGCGTCCGGCCGCGCCTGGTAACCCCGTAGAGGCTGGGGAGGGCGCGTCAGGGCCCGCCGACGCGGGCTTCAGATGTCGAGCGTTTGGTGATCGAAGGAATCAAAATCAATGCGTTCCAGAAGCCGGTCGAGCAGCTCGTAACCCGCCCGTCCTAGGAAATAGGCGCCGCTAATTTCCCGCTCCTGCAAGTTGTGGCGAGGCGTCAGGAATCGTTGGAGCATCTCCTGATGGCGGCGCAACAGTTCGGAGCGTTCAAGCGCCGCTCTACTCACCTTGCTCTTCAGCCGCTCAACTTGATATTTGATCTTTTCTTCGGTGCGCCGCAGCGCGCCCAGCAGCGTGGGGTCCAGGGATTCGATGTCAGCGTGCAGGCGCTCCATGATGCGGTTGAGTTCCTGTTCATTCTCCTCGAATCGCGCCGTCCAGCCTTCAGCCAGGCCTGCGGCCCCAATTTTCTGGCTAAGGTGCGCCCCGCCCTGCCACACATCCTCCAGGAGGAGGCGGTATTTCTCCATCAGTCGCCGACAGCGGGCGTCGAGAAGCGTGAAAGCGCCGCGGGGAAAAATCATCGGCATCGGACGGCCAAAAGCATTGTAAAGCACCTGAGCCTGTCCAAAGTAAGCCAGCTCGGAGGGCCCGGCGATGTAGGCGATGGTGGGAAGAAGGCAGTCCTGCACAGCCGGCCGAAGCAGCACGTTGGGAGAAAAGATGAGCGGCTGGGCCTGAACCTTCGCGCGCAGCTCAGCCAGAGATAAATCCTCTTCTTCACTTAAGAAATAACCCTTCTCGCCCCGCCCGTCGCGGTGGTGAAGCGGCCGCCGGGAACCCTCGCGCTCCATAAAGACCAAGGTTGAGTTTTCCACCAGATGAACCTGAGCGTGATAACCGGCTTTGATCAATTCCCGGGATCGTTCGCTTAACAGCCGGCGCAGTTCATCGGCGCGGGAAATCGCTTCGAGGTAGAGGTGGGCGCTGAGCCGGTGAATCTCTTCATCCAACGGGTCGAGCAACACCACTCCCCAGCGGGTGAATAGACGGGTCATGAACCGGCCAAAAGCCCTTGGCCACGTTTCGCCGGCCGGGTAGGATGCGCGAAGGTCCGCGAGCAAACGGTCTCGGGATTCACCCGGAGGCAAGAGGGACTCCAGACGCTCAAGCGCGGAACCCACTCCCGGCGACAGTTTCACATAGCCTACCGAAGACTGCGGCCCCGGCCGCTCGCCGGGGTCGCCCAGAACCACCAGCTCGTCCGCATCCGTCAAGACGTTCGCCTGCGCCACTTCTTCGAGGTCATGGTCTTCCGACGCCAGCCAGAAGATGGGCACGGCTTCAAACCCGCGCCTCCGCAGGGATTCTGCCAGCTTGACCGCCGTGAGCGCTTTGTAAAGGGTAAACACGGGGCCCGAAAAAAAACCGGCCTGCTGGCCGGTGACCACGGCAAAGGTCCCCGCCTCTAGCAGGCGCTCAATGTTGCGGACGGTCTCGGGCCCGCAGCCGAAGGCTCGGTTCTGGCGAAGCAAAACCTGCGCAACTTCGCGCCGGCGTCCGTCCGAGCCGCGCAGCCGCTCGGTCAGAGCCGTCACTGCACTGACGTCGGGCGGCTGATCGCCATAAAAGGGCGCAACGCGCTCGTAGTGGTAGAGATAATCTGCCAGGATGGTGCTCGTTTTGGGGACGCGCGTGTATGAAATTGAGCTAGGTGGCATTCGCGAAGATCCTGCCCTGCTGGCCTGGCGGTCACACGCCGGCTCGCCCCATCATAAAACGAAACGCGCTTCTTTGGATGGATGCTCCGAAGCGGGCAGGCGATTCAAGAATCGAGGGCTGATTGCGCCTTGCCAAGAACGGCGGCAATTTGCTCCCGTTCCTTGGCGGTCACTGGCAACAGGGGCCGCCGAGGCTCGCCGCCACAATATCCCCGCAATTCCATCGCTGCTTTGATGCCTGCCACGCCGAACGGCGCGGCAATCTGGGTGACCAAGGGCGCCAGGGCTGCCTGAAGCTGGGCCGCTCGTTTTCGGTCTTGGGCGGTGAAGGCTTCCACCAGGGCGGTGCACAATCCCGCGGCGTAGCCTGCCGGCCCTAGAACCGCTCCCGCCGCGCCAGCCTTTAGCCCCTCGAGCACAATCAGCGCTGAGCCCACCAGCACTCGAAAGCCCGGTTTCGATTTCCTGATGACCTCCCGGACAAACCGCAAGTCGCCGGAACTCTCTTTTAGCCCCGCAATGTTCGGGTGACGCGAGAGCATTGCAATCGCGTCCGCGCTGATGGTCACGCCGGTAAACTGTGGAATTGAGTAAATCAGGACGGGCCGGCGGAGGGCGTCGGCGATCGCTCGATAGTGCTCCACCAGCGCCGCCGAATTCATCCTGGGCTTGTAGTAGCCCGGCGTCACAACCAGGACGGCATCGGCGCCGCGGCGAATCGCCTCACGGCTCAGGCGGATCGTCGCTCGGGTGCTCTCCATGCCCGTGCCCGCCAGCAGCAACGCCGGTGGCCGAATCTCGCGCCGGGCCAGCGTCAGGCAGCGCAATCGCTCGCCTTCCGTCAAATAAGGCGCCTCGCCCGTCGAGCCGGCCACCACCACGCCGCTGAGGCTCGTGGCTTGGTAGGCTCGAAGGTTGGCGACGAAGCCGCGCTCGTCCAGCTCGCCGCGACGATTGAAGGGAGTCACCAGGGCAGCAAAGATCCCGTGCAGGCGTCGAATGATCTGTTCTCGCGTCATGCGTCAGCTCCGGGGCGCCAGCGTCGAGCGGGCGCCAGGGACTTCGGCACCCTCCCGGCGGGCCGCCGCGTGAAGTTCCTGAAGGCTGGCCACTTCAATTCCTTTCTCGATTTGGGCGCGGATGCCGCTGACGGCCGCCTGGGCGCCCGATATCGTGGTGATGCAGGTGACCCCGTACTGCACAGCGGCGCGCCGGATAGCCTTCTCGTCGAATCTCGAAACCCGGCCCAGCGGCGTGTTCACGAGCAGGCCTACGGATCCGTTCTTGATAAGATCCACAACGTTCGGCCGTCCTTCGTCCACTTTGAAGACCGATTCCACCTCGAGGCCCGCGCGGCGCAGGGCGGTGGCGGTGCCCCGCGTGGCGACCAGCTTGAAACCCAGCTCCGCCAGTTCGCGCCCCACCCCGACGGCCTGCGGTTTGTCGTGATCGTTGACGGATATGAAAACTCGTCCTTGCAGTGGAATCCGCTGACCGGCAGCCCATTGAGCTTTGAAGAAAGCCAGCCCGAAGCTCCCCCCCGAACCCATCACCTCGCCGGTGGATTTCATCTCCGGCCCCAACACCGTATCCACGCCCGGAAATTTCTGGAACGGGAAAACCGGTGACTTCACAAAGTAATACCGCACGGGAAGTTCCGGCGGAAGCCCGAAGGGGGCCAATCGCCGCCCCACCATCAGCCTCGCCGCAATTTTGGCCAGCGGCACGCCGGTCGCCTTGCTCACATAGGGAACCGTCCGCGAAGCGCGTGGGTTGACTTCCAGAACATACACCTTGCCGTTTTGGATGGCATACTGAGCGTTCATCAATCCCACCACCTGGAGTTCGCGCGCCAGCCTCACGGTGTATTCGCGGAGCGTGCGGCGCACCTTTTCCGAAAGGCTCGCGGAGGGCAGAACGCAGGAGCTGTCCCCGGAGTGAATGCCCGCCTCTTCGATGTGCTGCATGATGCCGGCCACCACCACATCTTGCCCGTCGCTGAGAGCATCCACATCAATCTCCATAGCGTTTTCCAGGAAACGGTCCACCAGAATCGGGAATGCTCCCTCCAATTCCTCGGCGCGGCGGACGTAATTGATCAGGTGGTCTTCATCGTAAGCGATCACCATAGCGCGGCCGCCCAGCACATATGACGGCCGAACCAGGAGCGGGTAGCCGATGCGCCCCGCGATCTCGACGGCTTCTTCCACCGTCCGGGCGGCGCCGTTCGCCGGCTGTGGAATCGCCAGCCGCTCGAGCAGCCTCCCGAAGTGTTTCCGGTCCTCGGCCAGGTCAATGGATTCAGGAGACGTGCCGATGATCGGAACGCCCGCTTCCTTGAGCTGGCGCGCCAGATTGAGCGGCGTTTGCCCGCCGAACTGGACAATCATGCCGGCGGGTTTTTCCTCTTCCACGATCGCCGTCACGTCTTCAAAAGTGAGCGGCTCGAAATAGAGCCGGTCGGAGGTGTCGTAATCGGTCGAGACGGTCTCCGGATTGCAGTTCACCATGATCGTCTCGTAGCCTTCCTCCCGCAGCGCATACGCCGCGTGGACGCAGCAGTAATCGAATTCGATGCCCTGCCCGATGCGGTTGGGTCCGCTGCCGAGGATGACGATCTTTTTGCGCTGAGTCGGCGCCGCCTCGTCCTCCGCTTCATAGGTCGAATAGAGATACGGCGTGAAGGACTCGAACTCCGCCGAGCAGGTGTCCACTCGCTTGAAGACCGGGCGGACCCCCAACTCGAGCCGCTTTTTCCTCACTTCGGCGCCGCGCGCGTTCCAAAGTTCGCCCAAGTGCAGGTCGGAAAAGCCCATGCGCTTGGCTTCGCGCAGAACCGAAGCCGGCACGGAAGCCAGGTCGAAGCGCCTCAGTTCGTCCTGCATCACGACCATCTGGCGAACCTGGTCGAGGAACCAAGGGTCAATCTTGGTGATCTCCGCCAGCGTTTCCACGCTCTCGCCCGCCGCAAAGGCGTAAAGCAAATGCCACAGCCGCTCGGGATGCGGCGTCGCGACGCGCCGCAGCAATTCATCGCGGTCGGTCGGAGGTTGAGGAGGTTTGCGCCCCACCTCGAGCGACCGCATGCCTTTCATGAACGCTTCCTTAAACGTGCGCCCGATGGCCATCACCTCGCCGACAGACTTCATTTGCGTTCCCAGGCGCGGGTCGGCTTCAGGAAATTTCTCGCTCGCCCACTTGGGAATTTTGACGACCACATAATCAATCGTCGGCTCGAAGCAGGACGGAGTTTTTTGGGTAATGTCGTTCGGAATTTCATCCAGTCGGTAACCCACCGCGAGCCGCGCCGCGATCTTGGCGATGGGGAAGCCGGTCGCTTTCGACGCCAGCGCCGAACTCCGGGACACGCGCGGATTCATCTCAATCACCACCATGCGGCCCGTCATCGGCTCGACGGCAAACTGGATGTTCGAGCCTCCGGTTTCCACTCCCACCGCGCGGATCACCTTGAACGCCGCGTCGCGCATCCGCTGGTATTCCTTGTCGGTCAGGGTTTGCTGCGGAGCGACCGTCACCGAATCCCCTGTATGCACGCCCATCGGATCAAAATTTTCAATCGAGCAGATGACCACGGCGTTGTCGGCGTGGTCGCGCATCACTTCCAGCTCAAATTCCTTCCAGCCAAGGACGGATTCTTCGACGAGAACTTCATGAACAGGGCTTAAATCGAGCCCGAATCGCACTCGCTCGGCCAGTTCCTCGCGGTTGTAGGCGATGCCGGAGCCGGTGCCGCCGAGCGTGAACGACGGCCGCAGAATCAGCGGAAAACCAATCTGCTCTGCCGCCTTCTGCGCCGCTTCCACCGAGTTCACCAGCACGCTGCGCGGCACCTCGAGCCCAATCCCGATCATCGCGTCTTTGAACCAAAGCCGGTCTTCGGCGATTTTGATGGCCTTGAGCGACGCGCCGATGAGTTGCACTTTGTGACGGTCCAGGATTCCCTTCTCGGCCAGTTCGACCGCCAGGTTGAGCGCCGTCTGTCCGCCCACCGTGGGCAGCACCGCGTCGGGTTTTTCGCGCACCAGAATAGCGTCCAGATACTCGGCGGTCAGCGGCTCGATGTAGGTCCGGTCGGCAAACTCCGGATCGGTCATGATCGTCGCCGGGTTCGAGTTCACCAGCACCACTTCATAACCGTCCGCCTTCAGCGCCTTGCACGCCTGCGTCCCCGAATAGTCAAACTCGCACGCCTGGCCAATCACAATCGGCCCCGAGCCGATAATCAAAATTTTGCGCAGGTCAGTTCGTTTGGGCATGATTCACTTGTTGCTCCGCAGCGGCTTCCTCGGCGCAAGCGCGTTCCGCTGCGATGGCTATAGCCGGCGCTTGAAATTCCACGCCCGTTCTCCCGCAGAGCTTCTCGACAGCCCCGCACGCGATTCTAATCAGCCGGGGCGACGCTTTCTTAAGTTGCTCGCCGAAAGTCCGTGCTCTCGCCTCGGCCAAACGGGCGTCCGACACGCGACCGACCTCATCAGCCGTAAAGACTCCCCTGCCGGCGCCGTAACCAGTGCGCCCGGATTCCGCCTTGTAGTCGTTCAACGTCTCAAGGAATATCGCGGCCGCGCTATAGAAGTTAACGATGCTAAATACCAGACCATCCTCCAGGGATCCCAGGCTGCCAGAATTCCCGTAGTAAACCGGGAATGGTTGTGAGCTGACGGACATAGACTTGGCCGAAAGGAGGGCGTCGGTTTTCGGGTTCCAGTCTTTCAGTATCCCGTGGGTCTCGCGCAGGTGCATGCGGTAAAAACCATCTATCTCAAAAAGAATCGCGAGCGCCACCGCGCGCGCTCGCCTCTCCTGTTCTTCCTTGCTCGCCCTCTTTTCGGCGTCGAGTTGCTCTTGGAGGTTGCGAACGGACTGTCGGTTGCTCCACCACACGCCAAACAATGCTAAAGCGCCGCCGGCGAAGGCCAGAAGTCCGTCGCCCGTGAATGTCCACGTCACATGCATCGCCTTAGCGCTCCCAGACCAGGCACTGGCTGGCCCCTCACCCGGCCTTCGGCCACCCTCTCCCCGTGGGAGAGGGCTGAAAGGACGAGGGAGCGGTGCCTATCCGGCCCTCTCCCTTTCAGGGAGAGGGTGTCCCGCCTCGCGGGACGGGTGAGGGTAAGCTGTCCAGGACCTTCCTCACGAAGCCATCGGGATCTTCCAAAACCAGGCCGTTCGGAACTCGCAAAACTCGAACGCCTTGCTCACGCAAGATTCTATCCCTTGCGTTGTCCCTCCGAGCTTGGCTTGGCTGCGAGTGAACGCTGCCGTCAAGTTCAATCGCGAGCCGGCGCTCGGGGCAATAAAAATCCACAACACACGGGCCGAGTGGATGCTGCCGCCGAAACTTCAAGCCAAGGAGAGCGCGGTTGCGCAACAGCCACCAGGCCGCTTCTTCGGCAACTGTCATATCTTTCCGCAGGTCTCGTGCCCTGCGTATCATCTTTTCCGACGGCCTCACGCCACCCTCACCCGTTCCCGCCCAGCGGAGCCACCCTCTCCCCGCGAGGGAGAGGGCACATTCCCAAGGTTCAACGTCCTGTTTGCGGAAACGTCACTCCGTTTCCCGCACGCGTCGGAGCCTTGCCTGAAGGAGTTCGGGCAACCCGCGCTCGACTTCCGGCGTAATCAAGCCTGCTGCGTCAAGGCTTCGGATATGGACGCGATCCTTGTCGCCATTCGCGCTGAGCTTCATCTTCACCAAATGAGCGAGTGGAATCACCCGGACCTCTTGCCCCTTGATGAATCTGCGCTCCGGCGCGAGGTCGGGATTAGGAACCATCTGGCTCTGCTTCACCTTTTCGCCGGTAAAAACGAGATGAACCGCGTTCGCGGCCTTATCGCCGTACAGAAGCATGTCAACGCCCGCCACATGGCGAAACCGGAAACCTTGCCTTTCCGCTGCCGCGATGGCCGATTCCAAATCCGAACGGCGCATGAGAATATCCACGTCTCGCGTCAAGGCTGAATGCGTCGGGTCAGATTCCTCCAGGTAGATCAGCACGGCCAACCCACCGACAACCTCATAGGGGATATTCGCCGCGCTCAAGGGATCGGCGATCTTCCCGAGGACACCAACTAGCTTGAACAGGCGCTCTTCAAACACCAGATTGACGGCCTCCCCTTTTGCGGCCCGTTCCTCAAGGAACTCATGGAAATGCACCGCAACCTCACGACCGACCATCGAAGCGCAGACTGGGCTTGCGATCCATCATTGCCCTTCGCGGCGAAGCAGTGCCTCGACCAACCGGTCGAGCTTTTGGTTCGTTGCCCCAGAGACGTCGGCCAGCTTGTCAATCTTGTCTGACAACCGGTCGATTTTCTCTTCGGTCTTTGTTGAAAGGTCGGCTAGCCGGTCGAGCTTACGCTCGCTCCCGGCGGAGAAGTCGGCCAGCCTGTCAACCTTGTCGGTCAGCCGGTCGAGCTTGCCACCCAAGGCCAGGTTCAGATCAGCTACCTGGCTGAGTTTGGAGCTTGTGTTCACCATCATATCGGTAATCTGGCTCATCCAATGATCGATATCTTCAACTTTCATGGTCACCTCTGCGCTCGAAATCCTCCATCATCTTCACGAACTTTTCGAACAAATACGCCGAGTCGTGCGGCCCGGGCGAGGCTTCAGGGTGGTACTGGACGCTGAACAGCGGCAGCGAGCGGTGGCGCAGCCCTTCGAGCGTGTTGTCGTTCAGGTTGCGGTGCGTCAAAACCACTTCGCTCGGCGGCAGCGAATCGGGATCCACGGCAAAGCCGTGGTTCTGCGCGGTGATTTCAACTTTCTGGTTTTCTAGATCCAGCACCGGATGATTGCCGCCGTGATGTCCGAATTTCAATTTGTAGGTTTTGCCGCCCAGGGCCAGGCCGATGATCTGGTGACCAAGACAAATTCCAAAAATGGGCACGCGGCCCATCATCGCGCGCACGGCTTGAACGGCGTATTGCACCGGCTCCGGGTCGCCGGGGCCGTTCGATAGGAAAATTCCATCCGGTTTGAGCGACATCACATCGTCCGCCGAAGTCTTGGCCGGCACAACGGTGACCTTGCATCCCGCATCCACCAGCCGCCGCAGGATATTGTGCTTAATGCCGTAGTCGTAGGCGACCACGTGGAATCTGGCGGACGCGGCGGCTCGCCCCTCGCCGCCCAGGATTCGGCTCGATGGCTCGCTCCATTTATACGGGGCGGAGACGCTCACCCGGCTGGCTAAATCGAGACCGACCATGCTGGGCGAGCCTTTCGCTTTCTGAATCAGCCTCTTCTCATCCAGGTCAATGGTCGAGAGCACGGCGCGCATCGCTCCGTGAGTTCGCAAATGCCGGACTAAAGCGCGAGTGTCAATGTCGGAGATGGCCGGAAGCCCATAATGGGCCAAGTATTCGGAAATATCCTCCACCGATCGCCAATTGCTCGCCAGTTCGGACAATTCGCGCACCACCAGCCCTTCCGCAAACGGCCGGACGGATTCGGAATCAAGCGGATTGGTGCCGTAGTTGCCGATGTGCGGATAAGTCAGAATAACGATCTGGCCGGCGTAGGAAGGGTCGGTAAGAATCTCCTGATAACCGGAAAGGGAGGTGTTGAATACGACTTCTCCGAAACGCTCGCCCGCGGCGCCGGAGCCGCGTCCCTGGAAGACTCTGCCATCCTCTAAGGCGAGCATTGCCTGCATGGATTCTCCAGCCTTGTCCTCTGGTCAGGCATGAGCTGCCCTTTTGGACGTCGGAGAGTGAACGTTTCGAACCTAGCCTCAGTGAGCTTTTGCAAGCCCGCCGCGCCCGCACTTGCCCCACGGACCTCAAATCACTGGACCGCCCCGGCCTCACTCAACGGCCAATAGGCGAACGCCGCTTTCCCGATAATCAATGTTCTGGCCACCGTCCCCCAAACCCGGCTGTCATTTGAGTCGTCCCGATGATCGCCCAGGACGTAATAGTGATCCGCTGGAACATGAACCGGAGGATAGGTCTCGTGATCCACGTAGGCTGCCGGTACATAGGGCTCATGGAGGCGCTTGCCGTTAATATAAACAGTGCCGTTACGAATGCCAACCCAGTCTCCGGGCAGACCAATCACCCGTTTGATGAAGATCTTCGCCGGGTCGCGCGGGTACCGAAAGACGATTATGTCGCCTCGGCGGATCGGTTCGAAGTGATAAGCGAACTTATTGACGAAGATGCGCTCGCGGCTTTCGATTCCTGGTAACATGCTGCTGCCCTGCACCTCGACGGGCTGATAGAAAAAAAGGATCAGGACGAACGCCAGCAGAATCGCCAGAACCAGGTCCCGAAGCCAGTACCGGCTGTCAAAAAAAACTCGTCGGCTGGCCCACGCCCTTCCCGCCGGCCCGCCGGTCAAGCTTTCAGGTTCGCTTCCCCTTCCCATCGCTGAGGTCAGATTCAATTTATAGCATAACTCGCGGCCCTCATCCATACGCGGAGAGCACGGGACTTTCCTGGCGCCGATGTCTGCTAGAATGGTTTGGGATGCTCCCGCCTTCAGCGCGCCATTCTTACGCTTTGATGATTCCAGCCCTCAACGAAGGCGAAACCATCGGATCGGTGCTCGCCCAAATCCCCTCATCCCTTTTCGACGCCATCGTCGTCGTGGACAATGGCAGCACGGATTCCACCGCTGAAGCGGCGGCAGGGGCCGGCGCCAAGGTCATCCGCGAGCCGCGCCGCGGCTATGGCAGGGCTTGCCAGGCAGGGCTGGCGACGCTGGGTTCCAGCGTCACGGCCATCGTCTTTATGGACGCCGATTTATCTGATGATCCGGCTGATTTAGAGAATCTGATCCGCCAGTTCGAAAATCGCCGGCTCGATTTGCTGATCGGTTCCCGGACGCTCGGCCAGCTAGAGCTGGGCTCGCTCACCGCCTTGCAGCGTTTCGGCAACGGGCTCAGCACGCGCCTTATCGAGCTTCTGTGGGGGGTCCGTTTTTCCGATTTAGGCCCCTTGCGCGTTGTCAGCCGCGACGCCCTGGCGCGCATGCGGCTTCGCGATCCCACTTTCGGCTGGAACGTTGAAATGCAGGCGCGCGCCGCTCAGTTGCGGCTGAAAGTCGGTGAGATTCCCGTCCGCTATCGCCGCCGCCGCGCCGGACGATCAAAGATTTCCGGCACCCTCACGGGCAGCCTTCGCGCCGGCGCAAAAATCCTTTGGACGCTTGCCCGCTGCTTTTGCGTCAGGACCGAGGCAGTTCCCTAACCCGCAGCCGAACCGCCGAACCGCCGCCAAACTTCCGGGTCATCCAGTCTTCCATGTCGGCGCGCAACGCCTCCAAATCAACCTGGAAACTGATTTCCAGCACACCCTCCGCCGTCGGCAACGTTTCATCAAAGGCTGAACGGCCCGTAAAGCTCCGCATCGCGTAACTGTCGAGCCAAGCGAGCGGGCACAGCCTCGCTTCCCCTGGCGCGAGCGTCTCGACTTTGATCTTGCGCGCAAACATTTTCCGTTCCGCCTGGAGCTCTGCTAGCTTGAGGACGGCATTGTAATCCTTCTCGCGGGCGAGGGTGAAGCGGGGGTTGCATTTCTCGCCCCAATCGCCCAAATTGATCGAGTGGCAGAACCAGGCGTCAAGCGCCTCAAAACGGCCCTCGAGCGCGCCGCATCGAACGTGGCGCAATGCTTGCCGGACGTTGAGGCCGCCCACCTCGCCCGCCAAGCCAACGCGCTGGGCCAAGCGCGCA
>JAKAWO010000292.1 GCA_021827255.1 Acidobacteriota bacterium
GCCGGGCAACGCCCTCGTCGAGGGGGGAATCGGGCGTTTTGTGCGCCAGGGGAGCCTCGGCGCGCTGGCAAAGCCGCCCACCGGCCAGGCGGCGCACGGCCCGGAAGCCATCGCAGGCAACCTGGCGATCGGGCGGGCGCTGGCCGCGCGGCTCGAGATCGGGCTGGGGGCGCAAGTCACGGTTATCGCACCCATAATTACGGGGAACCAGCTCGGCACGCGCAGCGCGCGATTTCGTATCGGCGCGGTTTTCGACTCCGGGATGGCCTATATCGACGGCAACATGGTGTTCATGGATCTGGCCGCCGCGCAGCAGTTCTTTGGGCGGAGCAATGCGGTTGACGGCGTTGAGTTGCACTTGCAAAACCTCGATCGGACGCAGTCGGTCGCGCAGGCGGTGCGCACGCGGCTGGGCAGCGGCTACTTGGTGCGCAGTTGGGAGGAATTCAACCGCGCTGCAGCGTCAGGCTTCGCGATGCTGAAGTTGGTCTATTCGATCGTGCTCACCCTGCTAATCGCCGTGGCAGCCTTCAACCTGGTCGCTACCCTGATAATGGTCGTGATGGAGAAGCGTCGCGACGTTGCCGTACTACGGGCGATGGGCGCGACCCCGCGCGCCATACGGCTGATTTTTGCGCTTAAGGGATTGCTCGTGGGAACGGCAGGAACCGCCTTGGGAGTGACACTCGGCGCGCTCGGATGTTTCGCTCTGGCGCGTTATCGCTTTATCCGGATCCCAAAGGAAATTTACGGAATCTCGGCGTTGCCAGTTCATCCCTCGGCGCTGAATTTCGCCGTGGTTGCCGCGGCCTCGATTCTTCTCTGCCTGCTGGCGACCATCTATCCGGCACGCCAAGCAGCGACGCAGCCGCCGACCGACGCGCTGCGCTCTTGAAACGGTCTAGGCGCTGCCAATCGGACTTCCGATGGTGGCGCAGCAAACTGTCGTCAACTGCGGAGCCGGCCGTTGCCAGGAGCCTGAAACGCTCGCAAGGCAACCAGGCGGATGCGCAGCTCCAGCCGCAGTTCAGGGATTCGAGCGTTCGGGTGACGGCGCTGGCTTGGCGACTTTGGCCTTGCGGATCACCAGCGTCTCGTGCCCTCGTACTTTGATGGTGCGTGCGGGCTCCGCTTTAAAGCTTGCCGGTACGCTACCGTCGTCTCGCGACGGGCGCCCCGAAGTGCGCCGACGCCGCCAGTTGCTGAGCTCTTTCGAGAGCTTCGAGGCCATCGAATCGCCGGCCTGATGTGCGTCGGTACGGCCCTCTGTTGAAATGTCGGTCTCGTCCTCGGTCTCGTGCGAACTCATCTTAACCTTCCTTGGGTTAACTTAAACCTCTCCTCCTTATTTGTTGACGTGTGCTGACAAACAATATTAACAGACGGCCATCATCGCCAGCCGCCAATCACTCGGCAGCCAGCAAACAGGCGCTGAAAGATAAGCCTCTTTCGGCACCGCTTTTCCCCTCAGCGACAAAATGCTTGAAACCGTCGTGTGCAGAATCGCCGCCGCTACGCGTGCGTCCCTCGATGTCTATTTATTGCAATATGCTTCGAACACTAACTGGTAGGTGGCGGGAATAGCTCCCCAGGCAGGCGGCCTCAGACGGGAAACATGCTCTGTAGCCGCAGCGCGAGGCCCATGTCGCCCGAGATCCGCAGCCGACCGCTCATGAAAGCCACCTGGGCGTTCAACTTGTTAGCGACCATGTCGAGATAGTCGTTCGCGCTCATCGAAATCGTGATGCTGGGCGAGGGATTCACGCCCTCTTTCACTTCGCACGCCTCATTGGCGACGATTACCTGCCACTGGCCACCGCCTTCGCCCGACAGGTCGAACTGATACACCGCGTTAATCCCCTTGGAGCTTTCCTTCCTGAACCTACTCGGCATCCGCTGGAATGCTTCTTTGCAGGAACTGGGAACGTCAGCCATGGGATTTCGTGTGGACCTCCTGGCGGCGGGGGGAAACCGTAGCTTTAGGATACAGAACGATAGTTCCAGTTGTCAATAGAAACCGCAAGCACCGCCGAGCTTCCCTGCACGGGCGAGCACGGTCCGAGCGCGATTATGGTTTTAGAAACCAAAAACTTTCCCCGGCGCGACGCGAATAAGGTTCTCCCTAACATGCACCGGGGCCGCGCTTTCGGTGATCGCTACCGCGCGCTGTTTTTCGAGTTCGGAACTGACTTCGCCGTCCAAATAGACACCGTCGCCAATCACGGTCACGGTGACGCTGCTCAGGCCGGCATTGCGAAGCTGCTGAGCTATTTGTACCTGCTCGGCGGCCCATTGCGCCGTGTCCGTTGTGAGATTGTTGACAACGCGGGTCACACCGCTGACGCTGCGGACCATGCGCTCGGCCTGGGCCTTCGCCCGATCGTTGAAGACTTGCCCGTAAATGACGACCTTGCCTCCCGAATCGGTATAAGCTTTGACGCGCCCGAAGCGGCGGTCTCGCCGCAGGGCTTCATCAACCCTTTGAAGCAGCGACGGTGCCGGCTTACGCGGTCTGCTGACCGTGCTTCGCCGCACCGGCGCCCGGCGGATCGGCCGCCGGGGTGGCGTCACCGCGGCAACTGCTGGAGTAGGCACGGCGGACGGAGCGGCAGCAACTGCGGGCGAAGGAGTAGCAGGCGGCGCTGGCGCCCAGGCGTACTCGGCCGGTTCAGTCGGAGACAGGGACGCAAGTTTGTTGTTCAGTTCATCCTGCAGTCCGGCAAACTGCGCAGCGGTGGGCGCGAAAACAATCGGGTACTGGATTTCGACTGCATTGCCGCTAAAGCCGGTGAAAGACCAGCCAGCCATCGTGTTCACAACCGCAGCGTCAAGACTGGGGTTCGACGCCGTCGAGGTTCGTATGGAGACCGCAGCTACGCTTCCCGAACTATCCACCTTGAGATGGACCGCCATCGCGTCGGCCAGCCCCGGAATGCTCGCCAGTTGCTCTTTGTAAACCCCGAGCAGAGCGTCGTGATTGTTGTTGAACGCAGCAGTTGCCGCCGAGCGGCCGCTGTCGGGCACTCCACTGGGCATTCCCGAAACCTGCACCGGAATCTTTCCCGCCAAGGCCATCATCGGACCCGAAGGCACCGGCGTGACGGCGGCGGAGGGTGAAACCTGCGCCTGCTCAGGCATCGGGGCCCCGCGGTGATGCAGATAAACTGCCAGCCACGCACCGCCTGCGAGCGCAACGACCGCGGCGACACCGTAGCCGATAAACACCAGCACCCGGCTCCACGGAGATGGCTCCTCGTCGGGCGGCGCCACCGAATCCTCGAGGTGCGGCACAGTCACCTGGCGGCGCCCGGTTCCTCCGGACTCGGGAGAGCCCCAAGCGGTCGGCCCCTGCGGCGCCTGGATTGGCGGGGCCGCGCCTTGAGCGCGACCAAGCGCAGCCCCGCAGAAGTTGCATACGAGTTCTCCGGGCTCAGCCTTGCCTCCGCATACCGGGCACAGAACCGGAGCTTCGCCACCCTGGCCGACGGGTTCGCCCAAGTCGAAGGTTCGGCCGGCCGGATGCGGAAAACCGCTGCCCGCCTGCGCATCAACGAGCGCGGTTCCGTCGGTGTCGCAGAACTTCTCGCTGTCCGGAAACGTGCGCTCGCACTTTGGGCAACGCTTCATGGTCAAAGGCTAACCCTGCTGGCACACGGGTTCCAGGCCTTTTCCACCAATAAAATGCATGATTTCTTCAAAGGCCAAGCCCTTTGGCAAACGGGTTCCGAGCGTCCGGCAAACCGCTCACTTTCCGGT
>JAKAWO010000293.1 GCA_021827255.1 Acidobacteriota bacterium
TGGCCACTCCTTTGGTCAGGATGACCAGGTCGCCCGGCCGCTGGCGCTCCTTGCGGACCAGTTTGTCGCGGTCGACTTCGCCCAGCATCTGGCCCACGACAATCGGGCGGTCGAGGCCCACGGTGATCTCGCTGTGCCCGCCGCAGAGCGTGATGCCCAGCGCGCGGCAAGCTTTCAGAGTTTCGCCGAAGACCTTCTCGACAAGCGCATCGGTCGTGCGCCCTTCGGGAAACAGGAACGTCGCCAGGAACCAGCGCGGGCGCGCGCCCAGCGTGGCAAGATCGTTGGCGTTGATGTTGACCACATACCAGCCGATGCGATCGGCCGTGAACGTGATGGGATCGGTCTTGGCAACCAGGTACTTGTCGCCCGTCTCCAGAACCGCTGCGTCCTCGCCGTATCGCGGTCCGAGAATGACTCCAGAGGAGGCGGGAACGGCGCAGGATTTGAGCAGTTTTTCGAGCAGGCGCGGAGGAAGTTTACCCGCCGGAAGCGGTTTAGATCGCGGCATCGCCTGCCGAGTATAGCGCGCTTTGCGCCTCCAGGCCAAACGCGCTCTCGCAATCCGGCGGCAGCAGGCACTTGCCAGGATTCGCTCGAAAGGGTAACCTCGCTGTCTTGGAAACGATGAGCAAAGTCGTTGGTGTTATCCCCGTGCGGCTGGAATCGACGCGGCTTCCTCGCAAGGCGCTGCGGATGATTCACGGGCACTCGATGATCGAGTGGGTGTATCGCCGCGCGTGCGAATGGCGTGGCTTCTCGCGCCTGCTGGTGGCGACTGATTCAGAGGAAGTGATGGCGCACTGCAGCCAGCTCGGGATCCCGGCCATGATGACTTCGTCGAAACACCGCTCGGGATCAGACCGCGTGATCGAAGTGATGAGCCGAGAGCCGGCGGACCTTTATGTCAATATCCAGGGCGATGAACCCATGGTGACCGGCCGGCACATGGAACTGCTGGTCGCTCCATTTCGAGAGCGACCCGGCACGGCGGTTTCAACGCTGAAAGTCGCCATCACTCCGGAAGCGGCCGCAAATCCCAATGACGTCAAAGTGGTCACCGATCGCAGCGGGCGGGCCCTTTACTTTTCGCGCGCGCCGATTCCTTATGACCGCGCACGCTCAGGCGCCACGCGCTATTACAAGCACATGGGTCTTTATGCTTACAGCGCGCAGGCGCTTCAGGCTTTCAGCAGTCTGGTGCCTTCAGAGCTTGAAATCACAGAGGCGCTCGAACAGCTTCGGTTCCTGGAGAACGGCATCCCGATCGTCGTGATTGAGACCACGGAGGAAACGGTGGGCGTCGATACGGAAGAAGACCTGAGAAAAGTGGAAGAGTATTTCCGTCAAGCGAACGTTCGCTTACCGGAAGTGCCTTGAAGGTGCCGGCCTCATATGCAACGCTCAGCCAGCGCGGGTTTATTGCTCTCCGATCAAGTAGCGGCAACCCTGCGGTCCCATGCGAGCGGAATGGACTGTATCGGCGGGCACGTCGCAACGCTCGCCCACTTTGTACGTGCGGATCTCGCCGTGCGAGGTGAGCGTCATCTCGCCATCGAGGATCACGTGGGCGGTGGTCATTGCGTGAGTGTGGTCAGGATAAAAAGCTCTTGGGCCATCCTGCCAGACGTACGTCCTGCTGAATCCTTCCTCGTGCAGCTTCTTCTCCCAGTCCTTTGTGTTCATCATTCAGGCTCTCCCTGCGCAATTGGCGAGGCTACGCGGCTTGTGAGGAATATCGGAACCCCAGACGAAAAGTATGGCACACCTCACAAATTGTTGGATGGCTGAAGGAGGCGAAAATGTGCAACATGGGCACACTTTTCGGGTGCCGGCGGGCGAAGACTTTGTATTACAAAGTACTTGACAACACCTAGCAACCGGAGTATCTAATTCCTCATGGCCACCATTCGCCCCATTCGTCCCCGTTCCGACGATCCCCTGGCGCTCGAAGCCCGCGCCATGGACAACCTCCGCTACATCCGCAAGACGATGGAGGGCGCCTCGTCTTTCACGGCGGTGCCGGGGTGGGGCGGCATGATGATTGGCGTTACGGCGCTGGTTGCGGCCTTTATTACCTCGCTGCAGCCGACTGCGGCCCTGTGGCTGGGTGTCTGGATTGTTGAAGCGGCGGTTTCCGGCCTGATCGGCGCGGTGGCGATGTTGCAGAAGGCGCGCAAGGCGGACACGCCCTTGTTTTCGCAGCCGGGACGCCGTTTTGCGCTGAGCCTGGCGCCTCCTCTGGCGGCCGGAGCTCTGCTGACGCTCTTCCTTTTCCGCGCCGGATCATTTGCCGTTCTGCCGGGCCTTTGGCTGCTGCTTTACGGCGCGGGCGTGGTGACGGGCGGAGCGTTTTCCGTTCGAGTGGTGCCGGCGATGGGCGTCGCCTTCATGGTTCTGGGAGCCGCGGCGCTGTTTTCTCCCGCCGCCTGGGGCGACATCTTCATGGCTATCGGCTTTGGCGGCCTGCATCTCATTTTCGGAGCGATTATTGCCTGGAGGTATGGTGGCTAAGACAAATGTTTGGGTACGGGACCGGCGCGCGGAAGAGGCCGGCTTTGGGAGCGAGAGCCGGACGGTTCGCGGCGAGAAAGTCAGCCGCGCCTCGCGGCTCGACCGCCTGATTCATGAGCGCATCCGTCTGGGCATTGTCAGCGCGCTGGCGGTGAACAGCGCCCTGAGCCACAACGAGCTGAAGCAACTGCTCAAGACCACCGACGGCAACCTGAGCGTCCACGCCCGGAAGCTGGAAGACGCGAACTACATCGAGTGCATCAAATCGTTCGACGGGCGGCTGCCCCGAACGATCTACCGCCTGACGGCGTCCGGCCGGCAGGCGCTGGAGAACTACCTGGACCACATGGAAGCGCTGATCCGGGCGACCCGAGCACAGTAAGGATTTTGGGGAGGGAAATTTTTTTGGGCAGGTGCTTTATGATCCAAAGTGCTTTGCATGCTGAGATTTTACCCAAGCCTCATGTGGCCATCATCATGGACGGCAGCGGCCGCTGGGCCCTGGCGCACGGTTTGCCGCGCTCGGAGGGCCACCGCGCCGGCGTCGAGGCGGTGCGGCGGGTGATTGCCGGCGCGCTCGAGCTGGGCGTCGGCACTCTCACGCTCCATTCCTTTTCCTCGGGCAACTGGCAGCGCCCGCCGGAAGAGGTGGCGCGTCTGTTCGGAATCTTTGAAGACTTCCTGTTCGAGGAGCCGAGCCTGTGGATCGAGCGCGGCATCCGGGCCACGGTCTTTGGCCGGCGCGACCGCCTGCCCGCCTCGCTGCTTGAAACCATCGAATATGCCGAAAACGCCACCTCCGGCTGCCAGCGCCTCCACCTGCGCCTGGCCATCGACTACTCCGCCCGCCAGGCCATTCTGCGCGCCGCCGAGCAGTTGGCCGCGGCGGACTCGAATGTCGAAACTCCCGAGGCCCGGTTCGAGCGGCTGCTCGCCGAGGCCGGCGGCGAAACCGTTCCCGAAGTCGATCTGCTCATCCGCACCGGTGGCGAACAGCGGCTCAGCGACTTTATGCTGTGGGAATCGGCTTACGCCGAGCTCTATTTCACCTCCGTCCTCTGGCCCGACTTCACTGCCGAGGACCTCGCAGACGCGCTCAAGGAGTTCCACGCGCGCGACCGCCGCTTCGGTGCCCTCGCCACCGCCGTGTAGATTTCTGTAGCGGCTGTGTCCCCACAGCCGGGCTATTTGTAGCGGCGCTGTCCTCAGCGCCGGGTTTTCCAATAATAAAGG
>JAKAWO010000294.1 GCA_021827255.1 Acidobacteriota bacterium
AATCAAAGAAATAATGTGGAATCTGAAGTTTATGGGGCATAAAAATCACAAAAAAAGTGCTCTGCAAAGCAAAAAGTGGCGTTTTTTTGCTGATTACGCCACTTTTGCAGAAACTGTCACAGGCCCGGCGGGGCGTGTTCGATGAGAAATTGGTTGACATTTTCCGACTTGGCCAAACGGCAAACATAATTCCAGGATTTTTCACGGCAAATGGTCTGGTGTCTGGACCATTCCTTGGTGTCGTATATTTTGCGCGAGGCGATGCAAGCGGCAATTTCGGCACGGGCTTGATTGAGCACTTTTTCGTTATTGGAATTTTCCCATCTGACCAGTTCCTCGATCAGGCTGAAAAGCTCGGCGCGGCGCACACCGGCGCGGTCTTCATCGACTGTTCCATCAGCTTTACGAAACGACGGATCAGAATCCGGATCATCCACCAGCGAAGCAAACAGCACCGCCCGGCAAGCCGCCAACGGCCGCCGCGCCCACCAAAGATGCAGTGTGGACGGATGCCCATGCCGGATGGATTTTTCGCGCGCCGATTCGCGATTGATCGCCTCCAGCGGCAAGGCGACTTCGATGAGCTTTTTGCGGTAGGCGGTCACTGGCGACTCCATAGTATTTTATTCAGCCATTGGAATTGCGCCGGAATTGCACCGGCGCAATTCCGGCGCAATTCCGATCCTGCATAAGTTACGCTATTAGCATTAGTTAGAGCGTCCATTATGATTGCACCTTCTCCGTCGGAAATATCGGGCTGGCATACCAGCGAGTCCCTTTGGTGCGTCCCTCATTGCGAACCCGGCCTTCGGCTTTCAATTCCTTGAGCAATTTTTGGATTTGGCTACGCGAGAGCGCGGGCAGAACCTGCTGGAGCTCGTCGAACCGCGCACCATCCGGATGGTTGCCCTGAATATGCTTCAAAAGCAGTTCCTTGTTCGTTCCCCGATCCAGACCGCGCTTGCGAGTGTAGACGCCTCGTTTACCAGTAAGGCGGTAGAACTGGCGCGGAAGCAGGTATCGCGTCCCTCGGCCTCGACCGAGTGATTCAATTGTGCCTTGATCCAGCAATTGGTGCAGTCGGGTCTGAAGTTCAGGTGGCACCGGTTGTTCGCGGTGCACCAAATCGAGGACGAGAAGATCCTCGGTAGCAAAAGACCGCACCCGCTCTTCGCCTACTCTTTCCAAAAATCTGAGGAATGCCGGGTCTTGAATCTCGCCGTGCAGCGTTAAGGCTACCTGGTAATCGTCGGTGTGCGTAAAATCCGGCAGGGGTTTGCTCTGCTTGATGCTTTCCTCGAACATCCGGTTGGCTCCCTGGCCGGATCGCTCCACCAAATCGCATTTCTCAAACACCTCGGCAATGCGGCGGTTGCGCGGCGACTGGCGGTAGAGGATGTTTTGCGGGGTAATCCCCGCCGGAAAGCCACCCGGACTGACTATTTCGATGCGACGCTGGTATTGGCGGATGAAAACTGAGCCGCTCAAACGGTAATCGCGGTGGCTCACGGCGTTAAGAATAGCCTCTCGCACAGAGCCTTCGGCGAACGTGGGGACGTCCATCATGAACAGGCCATCTTGAAAATGCTGCACATCATTGCGCAGATTGATTGTTTCCCACAGGTTCTCATAAAAAAGCAGAAACCCCTCACGGAACGCCAAGCGTTGGCTGGCTGGGCCCGCGGCTTCGGAGGAGCGGTACTCGAAGATCACTTCGGCCTGCGGCAAAAATCGCCCCAGAGATGCCCCCTTGCCCATCAACGCCAAGGCCGCGTAAGTGATGCCGCGGTGATCAATCAGTTCGGCATCGGCCAAAAACTGGTCGGCGGGTAACCGGGACAAGGCTTCATTCTTCGACCGCCTGATCCAGCGTTTGCGGAACACTTCTATGGCGTCCGGATTAAGGTCGGTGAGTGTGGCTTTGGGGCAAATTTCGGCGGAGAAATCGGGGCCAGCCTCATCAAAGATGCGCTGCAGCATGTCGGGCGTCATTGGCGCCAGGTCTTCACCGGCGCGCATCCAGTAGGCTCCTTCAACGGCGATCGGCATGCCGATAGGTCGGGATGGAGCGGTAAACACCAATACACGGCCGTTCGAATGTATGATTTCGTCAGCCTCAATCCGCAGGCGGAGCTTTTCAATCAGCCCAGCCTTGGTTCGCTCCAAGTCGGTAAACGCCCGGCTACCCACCACTTGGCGAGGGCGCGTGTCGGTGACGCCCAGAACCATAGCCCCACCTCCTTCGTTGGCCAGAGCGGCGCAGTATTTTACGAGCTTCTCAAAATGAAAATTGTTTTTGGCCTCCTTGAATTCCAGGTGCTCGTTCTCACCGGCATTCAACCATTCCTGAAGTTGCTGGTTCGATACAGTCATGCCGGCTCCTTCGCCTGGGCCAGCAGTGCGGCCAAGTCGTAATTGACGCTTGTGGCTTTGAAATCCGGCTCTTTCTCAAACGGTTTGCGGACATATCGCACGTCGGTCTTGTCTTCATCAATCAGGGCGATGGCGAGAATGAATTCGTCGGGCTTGTTGAGGCCGGTGAGAATTTCGTTCTTGGTGAGAGTGACGGTCTTGGCGCCGTTCACGCGACCCTTGGCTTCCAGGAACCGCAGCAGGCCGGTTCCTGGTATGGCCGATTCGATGTCGTAACCAAGGTTCTGCGCGCTTACGTCCTTTGGGACAAATCCAAGTCGGCGCTCCGTGGCCATGATTGCGTCCATGGCGAGCCGCTCTGAATGCTCGGTTTCGATAGACTGCGGGGGTCGGCCATCTTGGCCGACCTCTGTCGGGCTGGAAGCCCAACCCCCAAGTTTCCTTAGCAGCCCTGCGGGCACGATCATCGCGCCGCCGAGTACCACCGGCGGAAGCGGAGCAAGCTTGCGCTGCTGTTCCAACTCGGTGAGGCGTTTGCGCATCCGGGCCTCCAACTCGTTGGCACGCTGTCGGGCAAGGCCGGAATTCAGCCGGGCGTTGACCTTGCCGGCACGTTCCTGATCCGCCAGTTGTGTAGCTCGGTGATCCCAATAGTTAATCTCTTTGGTGAGTCGGTCCTGAACAGCGGCCTTGGTTTTGTCCAGCAGTTCTTCCTTCCGGCGGCGCAATTCGTCAAGATGCTGCGGCACCAGGTGAATCGCGGCGTGTTCCATCGCCTTGGATTCAAGATCGCCGCGAATCCACTCAGGCATCGTCATGTCCTGGAGGGTCTTCACTTCGTCCGCCGTCGGCGGGCGATAGTCGAGGTACGGGGCAGGCCCGGCGTTCAGAGCGTTTCCTTCCCCGTCAATCTCAACAAACTGCATCCGCTTCGACACGACGCGCCGGTTGCCGGCGCGGTCGGTGCGGGCGTCCTGAATGGCGTGCTCCAGGTAGAGCAAGGCCCGCGACTGTTGGCCGTCGTCGGTGTCATCGATGAGGATCGCGCCGCGTTTGAGCAGATCGCGGTAACGCTCGATGATCAGGTCGAGCGTTGCATCCAATAAAGGGTGGCCCGGGCACACAAACGCGGCGAGCGGTTTGCCGGGAATGCTGATAAGGTCCTTCTCGAACGTGATGCGTTCATAGCGCGGCAATACGGAATCACCGCGTCCGATCTGGCGATCACGGTTACGGATGAGAGCGGGGACATGTTTGATCTCGTACCGCTTTGTTTCCCGTTCGTGAATTGTCCCGCCAAGCAGCGTAAACGCCTCGATAAAGAATGAGGCGATGAAATGCGGCTGCAAACGCCGCGCCTCGGCCCGCTGCA
>JAKAWO010000295.1 GCA_021827255.1 Acidobacteriota bacterium
TCCCGCTCCTTTTCCGCGTGAACTTCAAAGGTGACGCGGGCGTCCGTCGCCTCTCGCGGTTCCACCAAGTTCACCCCGGCAACCCGTTCGAGGCGGTCCATAATTTCCGGCGCCGGCCCTTCGGCGGTAATCAACACCGTTTCGTAGCCCTGCAGCCTTCTCGTCAATTCGTCGGGCGTGCCTTCGGCCACCACCTTGCCTTGATTGATGACCAGCACGCGCTGGCACGTCTTGGAGACTTCAGGCAAGATGTGCGTGCTCAGGATGATGGTGTGTTGGCCGGCCAGTCCGCGAATCAGGTCGCGCGTCTCGATGATCTGCTTCGGATCGAGTCCGGCGGTCGGCTCATCCAGCACCAGCACGTCCGGGTCGTGAATCAGCGCCTGCGCCAGCCCGACCCGCTGACGGTAGCCCTTTGAGAGCTTGCCGATTTGCCGCTTTTGGACGTCCGTCACCGCGCACTTCTGCGCGACCTCATCCACGCGCTTCCTGATTTCGCCCCGCGCCACGCCCTTGATGCGCGCCACAAAGCTCAGGTATTCTCGCACCGTCATGTCGGGATAGACGGGAGGATTTTCCGGCAGGTAGCCCAAGTGCCGCTTGGCTTCGAGAGGCTTCTCGACCACGTCCAGGCCCGCCACCCGCACGGTGCCCTCGGACGGCGTAAGGAAACCGGTGATGACGCGCATCGTCGTCGTCTTCCCCGCCCCGTTCGGGCCCAGGAAACCGAGAATCTCTCCCTTTTGCACTTGAAAACTGATGTCAGAAACTGCCACCGTGGGGCCGTAACGTTTCGTCAGACCTTGAACTTCAATCATGCCCGGTTCTTCCTTCCTGGAGTTTGAAACTGGAGTTTCGGTCGCCCTGACGCGCTGGCAAGCCAAATGTCCAGAGCAAATAGAATTGATTACCAGAATCTCAATAAGGTTGCCAGTAGAATTTTGCGCGACCGCGGCGCCCCGAGCCTGGGATGCTCCAGCGTTTACATTCGCTCGGGAACTTCAATGCCCAGGATGTCGAGCGTTTGCGCCAGCGTGGCGCTGGCGAGCGCGACCAAGAAGAGCAGAAACTTCTGCCGCCCCGGGTCAGGTTCGCTCAGGATGTGGTAGCGGTGGTAAAAATTGTTGAAGCTCTGCGCCAGGCGGAAAGCGTATTTGGCCGTCACGGCCGGCTCGGCGGCGGCGATGGCTTGCTCCGCCACCAGGTCGAGTTGCGCCGCGAGCGACGCCAGTTGCCAGAACGCCTGCCCGTCTTCCCCTTCAAAGCCCGCGCCGAGCTCCGCGTCGCTGATCTCATCCCCCAGCCCGCCGGCCTCAAAGCCCGCGTGCGTCTCAGCGTATTTGCGGAAGATGTTCCGCGCCCGCACCGCGCTGTACTGAAGGTAAGGGCCGGTTTCGCCCTCGAACCCCAGCGCTTCCTTGAAGTCGAACACGATCACCACCCGGCGCGAAAATTTCGACAGGAAATAGCGCAGCGCGCCCACGGCAATCATGCGCCCGTAAGCCGATTGCTCGGCGGGGTCGTCGCTCATCCCGCGCGAGCGGACCTCCTCGGTCGCCTTCTCCACCAGCCGGTCCATCAGGTCGTCGGCTTTCAGGCCGAGCCCTTTCCGCCCGGAAACCTCCACGTAGCTTCGCTCCCGGTCTTCCGCGCTCAGCTCGAACCCCAGCTCTTCCGCGCAGCCGGGCGAGAGGCCCACCACCTCATACGCGAAATGGTGCAAGTGGGCGGCCGCCTCCTCGTGTCCCATCGCTTTAAGCGCCGCCACCACCACGTTCTGCAGGTAAGTCTGCCGCGTGTCAATCACCGAATAGACCTGGCTCGCGTGCCCGAACGAGGGCGCCCCGTCGCGGCCCTCGGCCGTCGTGCGCCACAGCGTCTTTCCGCTCGCATACCGCTCAAAGGGCGCGTAGGTAAAGTCCTTGCCCAGCAGCCCGAACTTCCACATGTGGTAGGCTATATCTTTGCCCACGTAGGTCACCGTGCCGTTCGACCGCACGATGATCTTCACGTCTTCCTCTTCCTCGCCGGCCTCGTTCAGGCTCATCACCCAGCAGCCCGCGTTTTTCCCCGCCGTCGCCTGCCGGACCGCTCCCACCCGCCGCATTTCCTCAAAAGCCGCCTTCCAGAAATCGAGCCGCAGGATTTCACTCTCTTCCACCAGCAGGTCATATTCGATATTCAGGCGCAGCATCGTCGCCAGGTGCTTCTTGACGATGGCGGTGGAAACGATTTGCGCCATCCGCGCCGCCTCGCCCTGATTCTCTTCAATCGCCTGGAGCGTCTCCGCGCGGCGCGCCAGCCCTTCCGGGTTCTCCTCGTAATGTCGAAAGACCTTCGCGTAAAGGTCCCAGCAATAGTAATCAAAGCGCGTGCCGGAATCCTTCACCAGCGCCTGAACCTCCGCCGCGCTCTTCTGCTCCAGGTAGAGAAAGCCCGCCACCACGTCGGCCACCTGCACGCCCGTGTTGTCAATGTAGTTTTGCACCTCGGCCTGATAGCCTCGGAATCCGAGCAGCCGGGCAAACACGTCGCCCAGCACCGCGTTGCGAAGGTGCCCGATGTGCGCGGCCTTGTTGGGATTGATGCTCGTGTGTTCGACCAGCACCTTGCCCGGCCGGAGTTGGCTCGCGCCGCTCAGCCCGCTTCGCTCGTGGAAGAGCGCCCGTGCCACTCGGGCGCGGTCCAGGTGGAAGTTCACATAGCCGCCGCCGGCCACGGTCGCGCGCCTCACGCCCTCGACCGGCAAAATCCCTCGCGCCAGCTCCTCCGCGATCTGGCGCGGCGCCCGCCGCAGCTTCTTCGCCAGCTCGAAGGCCGCCGCCAGCGATAGATCGCCCATCTCGGCATGGGGAGGAATATCGAACGCCGGCGCGCCGGCCTCCAGGCCGAATAAGCCGCGCACCGTCTCGATATACTTGCGCCCAATCGCTTCCTGAATCGCCAGATACAAGCTGTTCCTCGCGGGATCGGCAGACGGCTCAGCGGAGCGCCTCGCGTGCCTCTCCGCCCGCCTGCGCCGTAATCGGCATTATAGCAAACCCGCGGGTGGCGCATACATGCCGCCTTGTGCCATGTGTGCGCCACGTTGGGTTAGAATCGTGCGCGGGCGGCGCAGACGTCGTTTTGTGATGTCTGCGATTCACGGCAGGCGCGGGGTGAAGATCGAAGATTCAGGATTTCAGATCGCGCTGGCTGGCGTGCAGGATCGTGAAGCCGACAATGTCGTTCCCCTCGTAGCGCACGATCAGGTCTTGCCAGCGTAAATCCGCGTCGGATCCGCCACCGTCCTTAAAACTTCGGATCGCAAACTGCCGAGTTCAGCGCGTTCTTCCGCGATGTGCTCCCAGCGCTCATCGGTCAACCGAATCAAGATGCCCTTCCGGGAAGTGACGGTTTCGACCTGGCTCGACTCCTGACGGCTCATCCTGCCAAAAGCAAAACGGGCTTCGAAGGCGCAAGCCCGTTCGCTTCGGCGGTCATGGACCGCCGCCAGAGTCCTGGTCGAAGGGAAAACCGCAGACCACAACGACGGCGGTCCGCGCTACGGGTGCGCGGCCCGCCTTACGCGCTTCCAGTCGCCGATCAGCGCCGGACGAATCCAGATGAATACGATCATCCAAAGCGCGGCCCCATAGATGGCATACCAGAGGGTCTCCTGTGCGGGCGAAACCCGCACCGGATCGAGCATGACCAGCGCCCCCGTTAAACTCACATGTGTGAGTTGGGCTAGCAGGA
>JAKAWO010000296.1 GCA_021827255.1 Acidobacteriota bacterium
CAACCTTATCCTACACCTATATAGACCCCTCCGCCGGGAAAAAGGTTGCGGGGTACTCGAATTTGTCTGAGCGGCGCAGCGAGGGCTTTTCAGCAGAGGTTGGCCTGGCTATTCCCCGATGCCTTGCGCCATGAAGCCGCCGTCCACGGCAATGAACGCGCCGGTGATGAAACTGGCGCTGTCCGAAGCGAGGAAAATCGCCGCGCCTTTAATTTCCTCGAGCTGGCCGAAGCGCTTCATAGGGGTGTGGGAGAGGATGGAATCGCGGCGCGCCGGGCGGTGGATCATGGCTGTGTTGAGGGGAGTTTCAAAGACGCCGGGAGCGATGGCATTGACGGTGATATTGTACTTTGCCCATTCGGCGGCCAGGCAGCGCGTGAGCGAAGCAACGCCACCTTTGCTCGCGGCGTAGGCGGTCACTTCGTGGGCGCTCAAGAAAGAGGTGATAGAGGCGATGTTGACGATGCGGCCGTACTTTTGCTCTTTCATGACCCGGCCCACCATCTGACAGGTGTTCCAGGTTCCTTTCAGGTTGATGGCCATGATCTGGTCCCATTGTTCGTCGGTGGCTTCCAGGGAAGGAACGCGGAGGTTGATGCCGGCCGAGTTCACCAGAATGTCAATGCGGGTGAATTGAGCGGTCATTTCCTCGATGACGGACAGGATCTGATCGCGGCGGGTAACATCCGCGGTCAGCTCGAGAGATTTTTTCCCCAAGGCTCTAATTTCTGCCGCGGCGCTTTCAACCTCGCTGGCCCGGCGGCCGACGGGAACGACGTCGGCGCCCGCCTGAGCCAGGCCGAGGGCGATGGATTTTCCGATGCCGCTGGTTCCTCCGAAGACGAGCGCCCGCTTTCCGTCCAAACTCAATCCCGCGTATGCCATGATGTCAGTCCTCGCTGGGCCTGTAAGATTCCCGCTTGAGCCCACCCAAAAGTTCGCGGCCGCCGGGACCCGTCAGGCTCGCAAATGTTCCGCCAGCCAAACAACGTACCGGGAATTGTGGCGCTGAACCTCGCGAATCAAATCCTCCGGTAATTCGTCAATCTTTTCCTTGAAGAAGCGATGATCGCCGTCGGGGGAATGAATGTCGCGGGTGCCAATGATATTCCCCAGCCAGAAAACCAGGAAAAGGTTGCCATCCACTCGTCCGCGCGAGGAATCGCCCAACTGGTGTTCGAGGCCCATCGCCCGATACTTGGCTGCGAGCTCGCTTTCGTAGCCGAAGGCGCCGCGAGCGGCAAAGTCATTGGTGCGGCGAACCATTCTTTCAAAGAGGCGCCGCCAGGGTGAATCTGACGGCTGGCCGGCGAGCACGTCGAAAAGTTGCAGTTGGAGTTCTCCCGAGATCTTGTAGTTCACTCGTCCGGCGGCCGCTTTGCCGATCAGCTCAAGAACCTCTGGCTGCTTTCCGCTGCCGGAGTGAATGCTGAGCGTGGCGTCGAAACTCCTTGCCACCGCCGCCAGCCCGGAAATCCGCGCGGCCAACTCCTGGAGCGGCTGGGCGTGGAAATTCTTTACCACACGCTCCAACAGCTCTGGCCACATCTTGCCCTTGCAGTAATCCTTGAGGCCGACGCCGTGCGCTCGTGCCGTTTCCATGGCGGCGGGATAGGCTTGCCGCTTTTTGAAGCCGAGGTTCGGCGGGCAGAGCTGAGCGGGGCGCCCGCGCGCCTTGAGCCAGTGCATGGTGAAAATCATTTCCTGGGGGGTGGTCAGTGTGTCCGCTTCATCAATCGAAGGCTCAAAGTCGAAGCTGCCGCTCGAGGCCGCCTCGGATTTGACCTTGGAAATGTAGTCATAGAGCTCTTCGTTCAACTTCAGGCTTTGGCCGAACTTCACCGCCAAGCGGAGGATTTCCGGCTCGCTCAAACGATACTCGACCTCGCCCGCCTCAAAAGGCTGGGAGAACTCGCTCAAAATCCATTTCCGCTCCTGCCCTTGAAACAATTGTTCAAATCGCTCGCGCACCTTTGAATCGTCCCAAGGATGGGCATGGCGCGGATCGGCCTCAAGCTCGAAGAGATGGGAGGTGTCGGTTGTAAATTTGGTGTAGCCGGCCGCGTGGCGGATGGCCGTTTTGACAGCCTCGACGGAGCGACGGATTTCCGCCTCGGAGTTGCCGGAGACGATAAAGTGGTCAGCCTCTGCGGTATAACCCTCGCGCCAGCCGGCGCGGATGGCCGCCCAAAGGCCAGCATGGTAGAGGTGTCGGATGGAAACGCGTGTGTGGCCGACGGCAGTGGGGTCTTCGCCATCGCGGGCGCTCAAGGCTTCTTCGGTGGTCATCTCCCGCGTGGCGGAGAGCTGCACAGTCGAAGCCAAATTGACGCCCATCCGGGCCAATATTTCGCGGTACGCCTCAAAAACTGCCGGCAGACTGATTTCCGGATGACGGTTTCCGGCGGCGATGGCGGGCAGAGCCCGCTGCGGTCGTGGCAAAAAGCTTCTGCCCGCTCGCTCCGCAAAAACGCGAATGTTATTGTGATCGGAGGCGGCAAAGGGAAATACCCTCACGATAACATCTTCGCCGCGGTCGCGGACTTGCGCCTCAAAAACCGGATTTGCGAAGGGCCGGCCATTCGGTGCCGACGCCGGCGCGAATTCTATCAACACTGGAGCGGGATTTTTGCACGTCAGAACATCGGCGGCAAGATAATACACCGAGCGATGATCCGGATCGCTTTCGAGCGATCCGGGGAACGGTCTTAAACCGGCGAGCCCAAGTGATTCGAGCCTTTTTGCGAGCCGCAAGCGTGCGTCAGCATCCAGCGCATGGCCGGCCGTAGCCTGGGAAATTTCGCTGGCAACCTTCGCCGCTTCGTCGGCCCTGATCCTGACGTCCATACTCATCCCTCCGGTCGAATGCGGTCGGTTATTTTACCGCAAGTGGGGCTTGAAGGGCGCGATATTGATCGGCCCATAGCCGCCGCGGGCCGATCAAATCCTCGCCAAGCTGACTCACCTTGTTTACTCGGGACCCGGCCTCAAAACTACCTATTTAAGACGCGGATCAGTTCGGCAGGGCGAAGCTGACCCCTCGCTCGTCATTCAGCTTCTTGCTGGCAGCGAGGTTCAAGGCGGCGAGGGGAATTTTTCTGGTGGTCTGGCCCGCGAAAATCCAGAGGGCGTTGCCGAAGATAGCGTAATCGGTGGCTTCAAAATGGCGTCCGTCTCGATAGACAAAGGCAGTGGGGAGCAACTTCTCCGCCTCCGGCGCTGGGGCCGCTGCGGCTGGCGGAGCTGGAACGGATGCGGCGCGTGACACTTCACCCGAGGCTTCCTCGTAATATCGCAGCTTCATAATTTCTCTTGTTAGCCGTCCCATTTGCCGGCGAAGGGAGCGGCCGCCGCTTGTTTCAGGCGGCGAAGTAGGCTGGGTGGGCGGCGTATCCCAAGGCGAATCCCACATGTAAGGGAACAACATCGGAGACCAATAAACGGCGGAGAAAAAGAAACTCTGCCCGTTCTCATCGTCATCATCTTGATCGGTCCTAGGAAAGAAAGGGCGGCCCCTACCCACCCCCGGCGGAGGGCGAAAGGGTCTGTCCGGCTCTGCGAATTCACCGCTCGTGGGTCCCACGGGCAGCGTCCACATCCGCGTCGTGTCTGGAAGGCGCGGGATGCGCGCAAAGCCTCTGGTCATTTGGACAGCGTCGGGCGAAAAGGGATGCTGAAGGCTGGCCACCTGAGCGGCAAGGTGCAGAGGCACCCC
>JAKAWO010000297.1 GCA_021827255.1 Acidobacteriota bacterium
GCTGGCCGGGATCGGAGCGCACCACGCGCTCGAAGGGCTGGGGATTGGAAGCCTGGCGGGGGCGGGGGCCGGCGCCATCTGGGTGATGGCGACGCGCGGTCGGGAGATCGTCCTGCCGCGCGGCACAGACCTCGAATTGCGCTTGAACGCGCCGCTCGAGCTGAGCGCGGCGGACCTTCACCGATAGGCTACCCTTGGGCGCGCCGAATGGAAATCAATGACATCGTCGAGGCGATTCGGGCCCACCGGGTGCGCATAACCGATCACGCGGATGAAGAAGCCCAGTCTGATTGCTTGACTCTTGATGGAGTATTCTTTTCGGCCATGCAGGGAGAAATCATCGAACACTATCAGTCCGACAAGCCCTACCCAAGCTGCCTCATCCTAGGCCGAACCCAGGGAGGAGTTGTTGTCCACAGCGTCTGGGCGTATAACGAAGATAATGGTTGGGCTGTACTCATTACGGTTTACCGGCCGGACGCCGGGAGGTGGACTGACTGGCGCGAAAGGAAAAACCCATGACAATGCCGTTCTCGAGATGCCCAGTTTGCGGGGGAGATCTCTCAGAAAAAGAGGTCGAGAAGCTCTTGCGAGGGGGAGTTCACACTGCAGTCCTTCGCGTCCGCGCCGAGGTTTGCCTCCGGTGCGGCGAGCGCCTTTATCCGCCGGAAACCGTTCGGCAATTCGAAGACATCAGGAAAAAGCTCGAACAGCAGGAGACATCGGAGTTTCAACCCCTGGGGAAGTCGTTCGAGGTCAAGGTTAGCTGACGACGCGCCGTGCCCGCGCGGGGCAGGGGCAGCGAGTGGCGAATCCGACGGCACAGGGCACCCTCGAGGCGATAAGGCAGGCTGCGAAGGACCTCGGTCACGCACCGTCTCGGAGCGAAATTAAGGCAAGGTCCGGGTTGAGCGAATACCAGGTCTTGCAGCATTCCTGAGTTGGCGGGAAGCCGTCCGCGCCGCGGGCCTAACTCCTGATGCAACGAACGTTAGGCTTTTCCGCAATGCTGATTGTTCTCCAATCCCTGTCTTCGTATATCCTCGCTTGGCTAATGTAGTGTCCGCGAATTAGGTGGACAGTAGCGCCGCCCTTTAGGGCGGCAGATGCCGGGCGTAAAGCCCGGCGCTACAAGGAGAACTTGCTGCCCCAGCCACCAGTTCATTCGCCGCGCGCCGTAGAACGGCGCGCGCGTGTATTGCTCGTCCAGCAGGCGCATCAGCGCCAAGCTTTCCGTGCTCTCCTCCCGCGCCCCATAGTACAGCCCCGAGCGCGAGACCCCGGCCAACTCGCACTGCCAAATCAGGCCAAGAAGCTCCCTGGCTAGGGGTTGGGAGTTACTGACAAATCCACCGTCGTGCTCCTAATAACGGCCGTATCGGAGTTAAGCGTCGCCGTCACCGAGACGATGTAATTACCCGGCGTTGAGCCGGTTGTGGTGGTGGTGGACGAAGGACGGCAGGCGACCATGCGCAGGCCAAGAAGGACGATCGAACCGAGAGCAAAAACCCGAATGGCCATTCGGCGCGAGGGCGGCGGGCTCGACAGCCGCTTCCAGCGCATTCCGAGCATCCCCGCCACGACGGAAACAAGGAGGACGGCCATCAAGGGCGGAATGGCGGCGGGTGGAACGGCAGGGGGAGGGGTTGAGCTGTTCTTGGTGGTGTTGATGGTCAGCGTGGTGTTGACCAGGCCGCCGCTGGGAGTTACGGAAGACTGTGAGAAGCCGCAGGTGGATCCGGGAGGCAATGTGCTGCTATTGCAGCCCAACGTCACCGCCTTGTTGAAGCCGTTAATGGGGGCGACCGCGACGGTGTAGGTGGCGGGCGACCCGGCGACGATGGTGTTGAGCGAAGGGGTGGCGGAGAGACTGTAATCCGCAAACAAAAGGGTGAGGTTGACGGTGGCGCTTTGGGAACCGCTGGTTCCGGTGACGAAGAACTTAAAGCTGTCGTCGTTGTTGCTGGCCACGGTGGCCGGAATGTTGGTAATCGTCAGGGTGCTGGTTTGCCCGGAGAAGATGGACGTCGGGCTGAAGGAACAAGTGACTGCCGTGTTGGTGGTGCAGAAAGAGGAGGCGAGGGTGATGGACCCGGTGAAAGTGGAGGGGGCGGAGGCTGAGACCTTGAAGGTAGCGGTGCCGGTGTTGCTGATGAGCGAAGTCACCGCAGGGCTGGGCGACGACAGGGTGAAAACCGCGACCCCGGTGCCCGAGAGGGCGACGGATTGAGGGCTTCCGGCCGCGTTATCGCTAATGCTCAAGGCGCCGGACAGCGCGCCACTGGCGCTGGGCGCAAAAGCGACGCTGGCGGCGCAACTTTGGCCCACGTTGAGAACATTCGACATCGAGCCGCAGGTATTGGTTTGGGTAAAATCGCCGCTGGCGGCAATCGAGGCAATATCGAGCGTGGAGGACCCCGTATTGGTAATGGTGACCGTTTGCGGGGAACTGGTGGTGCTGACGGTCTGGTTTCCGAAGGCGAGGCTCTTCGGGGTCAGGGTGACGGCGGTTGCGGCGGTCACGCCGCTCCCGGTAACCTTAATGGTGTGAGGGCTGCCGGCGGCGTTGTCGGCAATGCTAAAGGCGCCGGTTTCATTGCCCAACGACCTGGGCGTGAAGGTAATGTTAAGGGAGCAGGAGCCGCCGCTCGCGGCCACGGTGCCCACGCAATTATCCGTCTCGGCGAAGTTGGTGTTCCCGCTCGTGTCCGTCTCGGTAAAGGTGATTTGGGTTATATCCAGGGGCGCCGTTCCTTCGTTGGTAATCGTGACGGTCTTCACGGCGCTGCGCACGTTTTCGGTCTGATTCCCAAAGGCGAGGGTTGCCGGCACGATCGACATGCCGGGGGCATTGGCGGGTTTAATTTCGGCAACGAAGGCATTGCCGGCTACGCCGGTCAGGCTGGACTGATAGGCGGGTTGGACCCCGGCAATCGCCGGGAAGTTCGTCGAGGAGGTGCTGCCCGTGAGGTAAGCGTCCGCCGCCGTGTCGAGGGCGATGGCTTGACCGAAATCAGCGCCGCTTCCGCCCAAGAAGGACGAATAAATCAGGCCGGCGCCCGTGGGATTCACTTCGGAAACAAAAGCGTCCGGGCAGGTGGTTGAGCCGCACAAGCTCCCCGCCGTAATGCCAAGGATGGCCTGGGTCGGACTCTGAAGCGGGAAATCGTTCGATTCGGTGAAGCCGGTGACGAAGGCGTCGCCCGAGGAGTCCACGGCAATGCCATTGGCCTGGTCGGTTCCGCTGCCGCCGAGCAGCGTGGAGTACACCAGGGTCGGTCCGGAGGGCTTCAGCTTAGCGACGAATGCGTCCGATTGACCGTGGTTCGACGATTGAAAGGCGCCGACGGAGGTGGGGAAATCGGTCGAGGTGCTGCTGCCCGCGAGGTAAATGTTGCCGCTGCCATCGAGAGCCAGGGCGAAGGCGCGATCATCCGCGCTGCCGCCCAGGTAGGTCGAAAAGATCAGCGCGGAACCGGCGGGATTGAGTTCACTGGCGAAGGCATTCACCGTGCCGGCGTTCGCGCCCTGAACCGGATTTTGGAGCGGGAAGTCCCGAGAGAAGGTAAACCCTGCCACGTAAGCGTCGCCCGAACTATCCACCTGAATGCTTGTGCCCACGTCGGTGCTCGACCCGCCGAGATAGGTGGAATAAATGAGGCGCGAGCCGGTGAAA
>JAKAWO010000298.1 GCA_021827255.1 Acidobacteriota bacterium
CTCGAGGGCCAAGCCCGCCGCGCCATAAAGCGGTGAATAGTCGCCGAGTTCGGCCTGCCTCACTTCAGTGGTGGTGCGAAACGCCGGTGAGCCCATTTCCTCGATGGACTGGCGAACCGGATCCAACAGCGTGTTGCCCGCCTTAGCCACGCCGCCTCCGAGCACAATGCGGTCCGGGTTCACCAGCCGAATCACCATGAGGAGGCCGCGCGCCAGCCAGCGCGCCGCCTCCCGCACGATATAGACGGCTCCGGTCTCGCCTTGGGCGGCAGCCTGAAAGACATGCGCCGCCGTCACCCTCTGAGGGTCGCCGCCGCTCAGCTCCAGAACTCGCGGGAGCGTCTCCGGCTTTCGTTCGGCCAAGCCGCGGCCGCGGAGCGCAATGGCCGTCGCGGAGCAAAAGGTTTCCAGGCAGCCGCGTCCCCCGCAGGAGCAGACCACGCCCGCATCCGATACGGGAATGTGCCCGAGCTCGCCGGCTAGAGAGTCCTTTCCGCGAAAGGGCTTGCCCTCGAGGACGAAGCCGCCTCCGATGCCGGTGCTGAGCGTGACGTAAAAAATGGAACGAGATCCCCTTCCTGCGCCGAAGCGGAATTCACCCCAGGCACCGGCATTGGCGTCATTGTCCACGCGGCTCTCCAGACCCAGCGCCTCCTGCGCCCAGCGGGCCATCTCAAAATCATTCCAGCCGGGCACATGAAGCGAAGTGACCTTTTGCCCGGCGAAGTCCACGGGGCCGCCGAAGCTGAAGCCGCAGGCCCGGATGGGGAAATCGGACTTTTCAGCGAGCGCGGAAGCATGGCGCCGGATTCGCTCCAGCATCCATTCACGGCCACCCGCACGGTCGGTGGGCTCTTCTACAACCATCAGCCGCCGCCCTTCGTGGTCAAAGAGGCCCACGCGATAGTTGGTCCCCCCGAGATCCACTCCGATGACGTTGAACATGAAGCCCCTCCTTCGGGCGCCCGCAGGCGCTAAGCCGCCGGCCGAGCGATATCGCGGTGCAGAATCTTGACCTGGTAGCCTTCCTCCTCCAGGAGGCGGCCGAGCCGCTCCGCCAGGGCGACGGAGCGGTGCCGGCCCCCGGTGCAGCCCATGCCAACGGTCAGATAGCTTTTGCCCTCCCGAACGTAGTGCGGCAAGAGATAGCGCAAGAATTCCCGGGTGCGCCGCACGAACTCCTCCGTGTCCGCGTAAGAGTCCACAAATTTGCGCACGGCGGGGTCTTGGCCGGTTTTTTCCTTCAGTTCCGGGATGTAATTAGGGTTGGGCAAAAAGCGGACGTCCAACAGCAGATTAGCTTCCGGCGGAATTCCGTAGCGATAGCCGAACGAGACCAGGCAGACCAACAGGGCCCTGCGGCGGCGTCCGGCAGCGAAGCGTTGCTGGATGAAGTCGCGCAGCTCATGCACGTTCATCCGCGTGGTATCCACGACGGCGTCGGCGAGGCGGCGCATGGGGGCCAGCAAGTTTCGCTCCAGGCGAATGCCCTCGCGGACCGGCAAATTCCGGCCCAGCGGATGAGGGCGGCGAGTTTCCTCGAAGCGGCGGACCAGAGCTTCATCCGTGGCTTCAAGAAAAACCAGCGCCAGCCTCAGGCCACGCCGGTGGAGACTTTGGTAAATGCCGGGCAATTGAGAGAGCGCCTCGCCTTCGCGGATATCCACCACCAACGCGGCGCGCAGGATACGGCTTCCCGCTGCCGAGAGGTCGGCGAAGGTTGGGATCAAGCCGATCGGCAGGTTGTCCACGCAATAGTAGCCCAGATCTTCAAAGGCGCGGAGCACCGAGCCTTTGCCCGAACCGCTGAGGCCCGTGATCAACACCAGCTCATGGGAGGGCTTGGAGGAAGAAGAGCGATGCGTGGCCGCTGGCCGGGGGCGCTCGGAACGTTTCATTCATGTCCCTCGGAGGCGTTCATGGAGGCTTCGAGTTTGGATAGCGAATGACGGGAAGCTTGCCTGCGGCCTCAAGGCTCGGGCTCGATCAGGCCCAGCTTGCCGTCCGGCCGCCGGTAAACCACGTTCACGCGCTCGGTGCCCGTGTTGCGAAAGACCACGACGCCGCGCGTGGCTGCTTGAAGCGATGCAATGGCTTCCTCTAAAGAAAGCGGCTCGAGCGGGAAGCGCTCGCGCTCGACCGCTTCACGTTCGTGATGGTCGTTGCGCGTGTTTCGAAGGACATGCAGCACGAACGCCGTGGTGGGCCGAGGGCGCCGTTTCCGCGAGCGCCGCCTCTCGAGCCGGCGAACCACTTGCCGCTCCAATTTGTCGAGCGCCTCTTTGATGGAGGTCTGCGCGCTGGCCGTTTCACCGATTCCGACGAGCGTCTGCTGGCGAATCTTGACCGTGATTTCCGCGATGCGCAGATGCCTTTGGGCGGTCAGGATGACGTGCAGATGAGCGCGCGGCGAAAGGAAGCGCGAGAGCTTGCGCGAATGCTCCACGGTGTAACGGCGCATATCCTCCGTCACCTCCATTTGGCGGCCGGTAAAATCTATCTGCATAAGAAGACATCCTCCTTCCGCGATCGAGGCCGCGTCCCCGAGGGTCTCACGCCTTGACGCGCCGCTGGTGGGTGCTGGGGATCTTCATGTCTTCGCGATACTTCGCTACCGTGCGCCGTGTTACCGTGTAGCCTTGCTGGTGAAGGAGACGGGCAATATGGTCGTCGGTCAAGGGATGCGCGGAGTCCTCTTCTTCGATCATCCTCTTGACCAGCCGCTTCAGATTGATGAGCGACGTCGAGCCGCCGGCCGGGCCTTGCACCGCCTCGGAGAAAAAGTAACGCAGCTCGAAAACGCCTTGTGGCGTGTGGGCGTATTTGCTGGCCACCGCCCGGCTGACGGTTGAAGGATGAACGCCCACCTCCTCGGCAACCTCCTTGATCATCATCGGCTGGAGATAATCAATCCCTTTTTCCAGGAAATCGCGCTGCCGGCGGATGATGGCTTCGCACACGCGGACAATGGTCTGTTTCCGTTGTTCAATGTTCTTAATGAGCTGGAAAGCGGAGGCGCACCACTCTTTGACCTGCTTGCGGACTTCCTGGGTCGCGTTGCGGTCATTGAGCAGACCCCGATAGTAACGGCTCAGGCGCAGTTGCGGCAAGCCGTCCTCATTCAGCCGCACCTCAAAGCCGTCGCTGGTTTTGACGAAGACAACATCCGGCTCGATCAGCCGGGGTTCGGCTTTGTTGTAGCGCTGTCCGGGCCGAGGGTCGAGCCTACGGATAAGTTCTACGGCCCGCTCGACGGCTTGCACGGGGCGGTCGAGCGAGCGGGCGATCTCCCGGTACTGCTTGTTCTGGAGTTGCTTCAGATGGTCGGAAACAATCTGCTGAGGCAAGTGATTGTCCGGGGCAAGATTGTGAAGCTGGATCAAGAGGCACTCCCGGACATCGCGCGCCGCGACCCCGAGGGGATCCATCTCCTGCACCAGTTTCAGCGCCTGTTCAGTGTCCTCCCTGCGGTGGCCGCCGGATTGGGCGATCTCCTCGAGCGGCGCTGAAAGATAACCGTCTTCGTTCAAATTCCCGATGATCGAGTGCGCCGCCTCCCGAACCTCCACCGGGCTGTCCGTCAGGCTCAATTGCCATTCCAAGTGGTCGGTGAGCGAGGAGGGCTGGGCAAGAAAATTCTCCGGGGAAGGTTTGTCATAAACCCCAGCGGCCG
>JAKAWO010000299.1 GCA_021827255.1 Acidobacteriota bacterium
CCATCAATGTGCAGCGGTGGTGCCCGCCAGAAATTTCTGAGGATCATCGGGCGCAGCAATTCGTGCGTTCCGTGTTCCTGAGTGGGAACGGCGCGCTTCTGTTCGGCAGTGCCTTCGTGGAGTGGGCTGCATCGGAAGGTTTTCGCCGCGCTCGACCGTCCTTCGTCCTCGCCTCTTACGGCATCCGAAACAGGCCAAAGCCGTTCACTAGCGTAGCCATCTTTGAGAACCAAGACAAGGTCAGCCCCTTGCCCGACGTCGAGGACTTGACGGGGAGTGCGCTCGACGCCGAAGTCCTGTCATATTATACGTGGCGGGCCGCCATGCGCTACCCTGAATATGCTCGGACGGCCTGCCTCTGCGTCGCTGAAAATCATCCGCAGGCTTATCTGGTTGCGCCGCGAGACTTCCCTCTGGCAAATCTTGCCGCTCCGATACCAATCGAGCGCCTAGCCTTGGTCTTGCGAGACTGGCTCGTCTGAAGCACGTAAACCGCGTTTCTTGCCCCCGTTTCCTGGAACCCTCAAAGGCGAGTTTTGGGGGACAGCCTTGGCGGACGGCCTTCGCGAGGCTGCCCTGCCGAGGAGCGGGGCCCGCCTGTCAGTTCCGCGTCGGAATCTGGCTGATTTCACGTCGCACTCGATAGTCCTGGAGAATCCGGTTGTGGCGTTGTTTTATGGAGTCTGATCGGCTAGGACCAATGCCATGGCGAGGAACTGCTGGCGGGCTTGGGGCGAGAAGCGGGCGGGCTGGCGGAAAGCGGATTCTTTCTGGCGGGCGGCGGACAAGACCCGTTCGATGTTTTGGACGTCGAGGGCCCCTCGGGGCCCATTCTTCGTAAATTCCTTCAGAATTTCTCGGGCTTTTTGAATCTGGCCCGTTTCGTAATAAAGGAACCCGAGCGCCGAGTAACTTGCCGGCCATTGGGGCATCAAGTCCAGGGCTTTGTTCAGGTACTGCTCCGCCTCGGAGGGCTTGTTTTCGGCCGCGGCCAGAACTCCCATGCCCCAAAAAAGCACCCCGGAATCGGGCGTGTGGGTGAGTCCTTGGGCGAGAACCTGTCGGGCCTGAACGACCCCGCCAGAGCGAAGATAGGCAAGCGCGAGCGCCAGGTAGTTCTGGTCGCTGTCGGGATTCTCCGCAATCACCTGCCGGTAATCTCGAACCGCATCGTCCGTCCTCCCAAGATGGGCCTCAATGTCGCCGCGGAGGGAAAGGAAGGTCGGCTCCCGTTGTCCCGCACGCGAGACGTGCTGGACGGCCGCGAGCGCAGCAGGATAATTGCGGGCCCGGAAGTAGGCGTCCCCCAGGTCATACCATGCATCGTTGGAATTCGGATTGGCCTCGACCGCTGCCCGAAAGCGCGCGAGGGCTTGGGAATATAAGCCGTATCGTGCCAGCAGAACGCCCACGCCCACGGCGGTGCGGAAATCGCCGTGGCTCACTTGATCGAGCCGCGCAATGACCGGCTGGGCGGACTGCGGCTGGCCGATCTTCAAATATGTCTCCGCCAACAGATAAAGGTCGCGCGGCCGGTCTGGGTGCAACTTCACTTCCTGCTCCAACTGGGCGAGATCAAGCTGGGATTGTTCTTGGACAGGCAAACCGGCGCGTTGGTCCAGATAATCGAAAAGGTGCTGGTAAGGATACGGGCCCGGGGTAGGATCGCGCGAAAGGGTCTGGAAAACCTTCATGTCCCGCTCGGCGGCGGCCATTTGGTGCAGGTCCCGTTCCGCCGTCGCCAGCTTGTAATAAACCGGCGCAGGATGAGGGTCGAGCTTCGCGCACTGGTGGAGCAGAGGAATGGCCTCGGCGAATTTTCTCTCGTCCATTTTCACGCTGGAGAGCTGGAGGAGCGCGTCAACGTAATGAGGATCAGCCCGCAACGCCTTTTCAAGCCACGCTCCCGCCTCCTTGTAGTGTCCCTGGCGGCTAGCAATGTAGCCCATGTTGTAAAGGCACGCCGCGTTGCGCGGATTGGCTTTCAGGCCGAGCTGAAGATATTTTTCCGCTTCGTCAAACCGCCCCAGATGACGATAGCAAAGCGCCATGAAGGCGTACGAAGCTGCGGAAGGGCTCAGTTGGATCAGCGTCTGAAATTCCTGGATGGCTTTTGGGATTTGTCCGGAAATGAAGTAACACTCGCCCAGCGCAGCGTGAAGGTCGGGCCGGTGGGGAGCAATCTTCAGACCGCTCTTAAGGAGCGGAATAGCGTCCTCGTAATAGGCCTGCTTCATGGTCAGCCGCGCCATCAGAAAGATGACGTCCGTGTTCCGAGGGGCCAGCTTGTGCGCTTTGACCAGCAGCTCCAGTGCTTTCAGGTCTTGGCGTTGACTCGCATAGGTCCTCGCCAGTAGATAAAACGTCTCGGCGGATTGGGGGCGGAGATTCAACGCCCGTTCCAGGGTGCTTTGCGCCTTGGCCGTCTCGTTGTCGTCCAGGTACGCTTGGCCCAGGTTGTAGAGAATTTCAAATGTTCCGGGCCGGAGCGCATCCGCGGTTTCCAGTTCGCGCGCGCCCGCCGCATACTGCCGATTCGCCGCCAGCAGCACGCCGAGCGTGAAGTGAACCCGAACGTCATTCTTCGCCAGTTTCGACAGGCGGTTTGCCGTCTCGAGCCCTTGCGCCGCCTCCCCGGCTTGGAGATAGGACTGAACGAGGTCAAAGAGCGAGCTCACGTCGGGCGGCTGGACCGCCTGAAAATACGGAATGGCATCCTGGGGACGATGTTCCGTCAGCAGAACAACGCCGAGACTGTAATTCGCGCTCGCATTGGAAGGCTCGAAGCGCAATGCGGCGCGCAACTCGCTTTCCGCCCCGTGCAGGTCCTTCTGAACGAAATAACTGTTGCCCAGATTGGTGAGAATTTTGGCGGAGCGCGGAGCAGACTCAAGCGCCTTCAGAAACGCTCGAGTCGCCAGCGCATATTGCTTCTCCTGCTCATAGATCAGCCCGAGCAGGTTGTTGCCTTCGGCGCTGTTCGGATCGAGTTTCAGGCCCTTGACGACCTCGCTGGAGGCTTTTTCCGCTGAACCCTCTTCCAGAAATCTTCCCGCCTGGCGGAACAAGTCTTCGGCTGCGCGGGAGGCACTCTTGGGCCTCGCCGTGGCAATTCTGGATTGCGCGCCAACATCCGCCGACGCCATCACCACGGTAAGCGTGGCGAGTAGAGCGCAGCGCAGCTTCATGCCTCCAAGTGTAACTCAAAAACTTTTCCAAGTCGGCCCCTAACTCTCGCCCAACCCAGCAATCGCTCTGTCGCGGGCTTCGCGCTCCACAGAGAAACAGCCTCCGTCCCGCGCAGGTGGAATCGGCCCTCAACCGGCCTCGTCAGCATTTTCATGCTTCGGGGTGTCGCAAAGCGACATGGGCGGCTGCGTCAGCCACCACGGGTTGCCGTGACGGTTCCCCACTCCACCTTTGACCGATCAGCTCCAAAGCCAGTTCGGTCTAACTGCGGTAAACCGAGCACGCCAGCAAATTGACCTCGCCGGCGCGCCCTTCGTCCTTGCTCCGGGCCTGTGGCCAATACGACCGCCGGCCCAGCGGGCGACCGGCTTCGGCGCTCCCCCGTGTAAGGTCGTCGGCGTCGTCAAGGAACACAACCAACTTTGCGAACCGGGAGCATTGTCAAGGGGCCCCAGAAAGCCATGTCAAAGCTCTTTAGA
>JAKAWO010000300.1 GCA_021827255.1 Acidobacteriota bacterium
GTATCTGACGGGAGCGATCCGCCTGGCGAGCCACATCAACCTCCACCTGGATGCTGGCGCGACGATTCTCGGCAGTCAGGACCCCGAGGATTATCCGATTTACTCCAGTCCTTGGCCGGACGGCACGCGCCAAATCTCTTCGCTGATTTACGGTGAAAACCTGACCAACGTCAGCCTGACGGGCCGTGGCGTGATTGACGGCCAAGGACGCCCCTGGTGGGTGCGTCTGTGGCTGGCCCGCCGCCGCAGGGGTTTCCCCGTTCCTGCGCTCACCGAAGAGCAGCAACGCGAGGAAGTCGGCAAAATCAAATTTGGCCGACCGCGGCTCATCCGGTTGGTGAATTGTCGCAATGTGCTGATTGAGGGCCTCACGCTGACGAATTCCCCGGCTTGGACCGTTCATCCCATCTTCTGCGAGTACGTGACCATCCAGGGCGTGACCATCCTCAATCCGGTGCCTTCGCCCAACACGGACGGCATTGATCCCGAGTCTTCCCGCAACGTCCACATCTCCGATTGTCACATTGATGTGGGCGATGACTGCATCGCCATTAAGGCGGGCAAGAACGCCATCGGCCGTCAGGTTGGGAAGCCGTGTGAGAACATCACCATCACCAATCTCACTACGCGTCGCGGCCACGGAGGGGTCTCGATCGGCAGTGAGATGTCCGGCGATGTGCGCAACGTCGCCATTTCGAATTGTGTCTTTCAAGGCACCGATCGCGGCATCCGCATCAAAACCAAGCGCGGGCGCGGCGGCGTGGTCGAAGGGGTCACCGCCAGCAACATCGTCATGCAGGATGTTCCGGAAGCCTTTTACTTCACCATGTATTACGGCCACGCGGGCGGCTTAAATGAAAAGGAGCCTGTCAACGCCGGCACGCCGCGCTTCCGCGATTTTCACATGGCCAACATCACGGCGCGAGGCGCGCGCGTTGCCGGCGAGATCATGGGCCTGGCCGAAATGCCTATTCAGGATGTGACTTTCAGCAACGTTCAAATCGAGGCCGGCAAGGGTTTCGCCTGCCAGAACGCTCGCCACCTCGGTTTCTACAACGTTCAAATTGAGACCGCCGACGGACCCTCGCTGGGGGCCGAAAAGGTTCAGGGTTTAGAGCTCGACGGTTTCCGGTGCGATCGTCCTCACCCGGGAACGCCCGTCGTCAAGCTCGCGGATGCGGAAAACGTGTTTGTCCGTGGCTGCCGGGCCGCGCCTGGGACTTCGGTTTTTGTTGAGGTCAGCGGCAAGAAAAGTTCTGACATCGCGTTGCGCGGAAATGATCTGGGCCGCGCAGCCCAGGGCATCGCCTTCCGTGACGGCGCCACCTCGGCCATTCTGTCGGAAAAATAGTGCCGCGCTGTTTGTCGCGTCAGTCGGAGCCTGCCCCGACGAGGAGCGGGCTGTTGACCTTTTGCTTTCAATAAAACGTCGCGGATCGAGCGGCATCATGAGCGGCCACTGGCCATCGCCTGCTCCGTGACCCAATCGGTCCAGAGGGCCGTTTCGCCGCTCGAGAGAAGCGGGGCGCCATCGAGCGCGGCATCCACAAAATGTTTGATGCACGGCAGATGAACGTTCGGCGCAACCGGCAAATTTTCTCGTCCGCCCGGCCAGACCAGCGCGGGCCCGTTGAGCGGCGTCAGCTCCATCTCGCCTTCGTCGCCCACGATGCGGCACTCGTCGTCGCCGGCCGGCGTGTTCCAGCGAACGTCCACGATGGCGCGAACCTTCGTTTCGTATTCGATCATCACGGTCGCGGAATCCTCCACGGCCAGAGGGTGTACCGCGTTCGAAAGCTGCGCGGCCACCCGGCAGGGCTTCCCGAACAGATAATTGAAAACGTCAATGCGATGCGAGGCTACGTCGTAAAGAGGCCCGCCGCCGGCTCGGGCGGGATCCGTTAGCCAGGAGCGAGTTTCAAGATTCGGCGGAAGCCATGAGTGGCACGTGGCCCAGCCGAGGACGGGCTGGCCAATGGCGCCTTGCGCCAGCAGCTCGCGCGCCCGCTGAACCTTGGGATAGAAGCGCCGGTAATACGCGATCCCCAACAAACGCCTCGCCGCGCGCGCGTGCTCTGCCATCGCCCGCGCCTCCGAGAAGTTCATGGCCATCGGTTTTTCGCACAAGACGTGGCGCCCGGAACGAAGCGCCGCGATCGTCTGCGGCGCATGAAGAAAAACCGGCGTGCCCACATAGACTGCTTCGCATTTTGATTCTCCGAGCGCGTCTTCAAGCTGAGCGTAGGCCGGCACGCCAAAGGGCGCGGCCTTTGCGGGATCGCGCGTCACAATACCGGCCAGTTCACTGCGTTCTTCCGCCAGAATCGCCGGCAGCACACGCTTCGTCGTAATGTCGCCCACTCCCACAACCAGCCATGTCAGCATTCCGCTATCATACGCCGGTTGCTCAGCTTGGCGCAGCGCGTCGCCGCGCCCAAAATCCGCGATGGAAGCGTTCAGGGGTTGCTGGGTCTGGGCGCGTTCCTGAACATCCTCACTCGCGGTCGCGCCTTCAGAGTCTAGCCGAGGGCGCCAAGCTGACAGTAGAACTTGCTGGGCGCTGAGTGACCTTCTCTCCCACGGGAATCGTGCATGGCTCAGAGCCGGAAAGTCGCTGAGGAGCGCTCCGTCGTCATCGTCCGACGGGCTCAAGCTTCAGAACACCCGGCGGCGTTTTGGCTTGTGTCGGGGGTCCGGCGACGAGAAGGGTGCGAAGGCTGGCCTCGCACGCTTGAGCGTAGAGACTGACATTCGAGCCGCCGGTCGAGCAATCGGCTCGAACGATATAGGCGGGGGAAATGATGTGCGCCGTGATGAGCATGCCTGGGCCCTGGCCCTGCCAAATCATGGCAGCGTTTCGGCCTTCGATGGGCGAAGGGTCAAACCGATACTCCGGAATATCGCGATAATCGCCCCGAGTCTCCCACCTCGCCAGAAGCTGAGGAGAAAACTGGTCGGACTGCCCGGGATTCGCTTCGGAAGTAATCGTCAGCGTCGGGCCGGCGCTCATCAGTCCTGACCGGTAGATTTTCACCCCGCCGGGAAAATCCTGCACCTTGCCGTAAATACACGCGGCGACCTCCATCTGAATTCCAAGCCTGCCGTTCTGGTAAGGCAGCAGATTCATCGCCGCTTCCTGCCGAGCCAGGTTATAGCGCGGATACCACTTGGCAAGCACGTATTCGAAGCTGAGCCACGCGCCCCCGACGATCAGCACTCCCAATCCAAAGGCAAGCTGGGGTGAAATTTTGAGCTTCATCCTACGAATCATAGCTCCGCCGCCCAATCGAGCGCAACGACTCAGCGGCTGAGGGTGGCGGCGCGAGTTGCGGAGCTTGTCACACGTCTTTGGCGGGTTAGGGTCTGGGCAAACAAAAAGCCCGCGGCGCGGTAGCAAGTTCCTCGGAAGCGAGCCGGATCCACGAACGTCTCGGCAAGTCGGATCGGATGCCCGTAGCAGCGTTCCCAGTCCTCACTCAAACGTCGGAGATTGAGAGCCAAAACTTGCGAGGCGAGGTTCGGACGATGCCAGGCGGGCAAAATCAGAAAACGCACATTGTTGACCATCAGGCGCAGACGACGAAATTTCAGGCTGGGGCTCCAGCCGATCCAGCGATCGCGGGGAGCGCACTTCAGGGCCGCCGCGCCCCAACCCAG
>JAKAWO010000301.1 GCA_021827255.1 Acidobacteriota bacterium
TGATGAGCCGCCCGGGCGCGAAGCCCAGCGTGACCGCGGTCGAGCGGTAGAGAACTCCGCGCAGCTCTCGATCCAGATCATACACGCGCGCTTGATCGTACCCGGAAAGCTGCGGCAAGCTCCCCGCAACCTTCGCCTGCTTTCGCAGGTAGGCTTCCGCGTGCTGCGCCACGGCCTTCAAGGCCGGCGCCTGCCACTGCCCCTGCGCCATGATGAAAAGCATCAGCACCAGCCCCGCCAGGGCCACCGAGATGACGAATTCCCCTTTTTTCATGGCCGCCGCGCAAGCCGCCGCGCCGCCTCGGCGCGCGCCCCCCGCCTTTATTAAAACACGCCGCCCGCCCCTCTTCCAAGAGTCACCGCGGCCTTCAGGCACCCGTAGCGCAGACCGCCGGGGTTGCGGTCTGCGGTTGTTCCTGGCCGAGGCGCCAGCCCGGCATCAAACCGCCGTTCAGATTCGGGTTCGAGCGGCATTCGGACGCGCTCGATGGCCAGGCCACAGCGCTGCTTCTGCTCATCCGAGGTCGTGCCGGCGTATTCGTTGAAGCTCGACCAGCGCCACTCCTGCGACCGACCAAGCCGGCTCTGAGGGGGTTCCTGTGAATGGTTTCCACCGTCTCGTTGTATTCTTCGACGGCGCCGAGCGCGCGATCGAAAAAACGAGCCTGCCAGAGCTCACCCTCCGCCCCGCGGCGCCGATGGATGGCGCTCCTCGAGCTTTGTTTCACCGATTTGATGACCAGCGAGATCGTGACCGGATACGTTGGAGCGCAGATGGCGTGTCAGGGGTCCGGGAGGAAAACCCCGGCGGTCAGGTAAACAGGATGCAAGATGCGCGCTCGGTTGAGCGCGCGCGCCAGCAGGACGAAATCCGGCGCGGTCAACTGGGCGCGCCGGCGGAGCCGCCGCGCGGTGATGAAGAAATATCGGTCGGAAAGAAATGGACGCCGCAGCTTCGACACGGCGGTAGAATACCCAAGCGTGGAGCCGACGGCCACCGAAAAGACGCGGACCGCAAAAAGCGGCGGCCCGCGCTGCCTGCCGGATAGTTTATGTGAGGCTCAGACCTCGTAAAGGAGACAAACATCATACGAGGAGATAACATGGCGAAACGCATGCTCGTAGTTCTGGTTGTGGCGTGCGCATGTGCATGGGGTGATCCCCTTCCGCAAGCAGGGGCGAGCTCACCGGGCACTGGCGAGATTACGAAGTTTCAGGCTTTCGCTCTCGTGCGCAGCGCGAACACCGGCCAAGCCGAGGCGTTCGGCAGGACTCATCGCTACGTGCCGCTGGAGGTTCTGCTTCGCACGCGTTTTTTCCAGGGCCGAAGCGACATCCCTACGATCAGCCCGACGGACCGCACGGCAGCCGAGGTGGGCAATTACAGGTTGCTGGTCGTAGTTTCGCCCGGCGCGCAGCATTACGCTGTTCAGCTCGTGCCTGTCTCAGGAGGGTGCGGACCCGCGTTGTTCAGCAATGAGTCGGGGGTTATCTACCCGGGGACCGCCCTTGGGTGCCCGCCAGCCCAGTTCAGGTAGAGGCCATCGGCTAACCTTTGCTCTGACCGGTTGCAGCCCCGGCGCGTAATGGGGACGTGGGGCGGCTGGCCCCGCAGCGTGCGTCTATTCTCGCGGATTTTCCCCCTATGCGAGATCGCGGTGGGGGCAGGGCTGGCTGCCGACTGGCACGATCCCCTCCCGGAGGACGGGGGGGCACCGGCGATACAGGTAAAGCGTGTATTCCACGTCGTTTACGGAACGCACCTGCCGAACATCTTCCGGATTCCATCCCGCCACAGCAAAATCCAGAGAAACCACGCGCGCCCCGCTACGCAGATGGCTACCCAAGCGGGGCTGCAATTGCTCGTTCACCGCGCCCAGCAGATAGAGCGTCACCACCGTCGCGGGCCGAAAGTCGGCTTCGAAGAAGTTCAACCGCTGGATGCTGACTTGATTTTCCAGTTTCAGTTCGGCCACGCGCGCGACAGAATAACGGTAAAGGCTGTCGTCTATCTCGATGCCCACCGCGCGGCAGCCAAATTCCTGCGCAGCAAGAATCGGGATTCTGCCGTCGCCAGAACCAAGATCGTAAACGACATCCCGCGGCGAAGTTTCCGCCAGTTCGAGCATCTGACGCGCCACGCACAGCGGGGTGGGATAAAAGCCGGCGGCGTGATTGAAAGCAGTGAGCTTGGCCTTCCAGGAACAGGTCGCCAAATTCCTAAAAAACGAAAGGGGCCAGCGCATCTGAACGCCTACTTTCCTTGGGACTCGGGTCCCGACCTTACCCTCCTAGTGTCCTGAGTCTTAAGAAAGGTGAATAATTCCTGGCCATCCGGCCTCCCGCAAGTCCTTTGCGGTCTTAGCGCCTCTGCGTGAAACAGGCTTTTAGTTGTTCATCGAACCTCTGACCCAGGACACTAGAATTCGAGCCCCCATCGGCCTATCGTCGCTACCGGTGTTGCCTCTCAGCCTGATTCTTCTTAGCCTTCAGTTCAATCTGATGCTTGGCCATCTTCTGCTCGGCCTGAGCCTTCTCCCATTTCATCCTCCCCTGATGCTTGGCCATTTTGTGCTCGGCCTGATCCTTCCCCCATTTGCTCTCGGCCCGATGCTTTTCAAGTTTGATATAGCTTTGCCGTTTGGCGGCCCGGGCCTCAGCCGCGGCCTTCTGCTGCTTCATCTCGAGTGCGTGCTTCTCCAACTTGATGCGCGACTCCTCTCGCGCGGATTGCTGCGGGTTCGGACGCGGGGGGATTGCGGCGGGGGCCGGCGCCGCTGGCCCGGCTGCGCCAGCGAGTCCGGCCAAGGAAAGGATTGCCCAGATTCTCTTGCCCATTTCTCAATACCTCCTTCGAGCTTGGACTTCTCCGGGTGATGGAATCACAGCTCTGGAGGTGATGTCAAGCCGCTTATGGGCTAAAAGGGAGGTGCGATTATATCTCTCGTATAGACCTTCGAAGATGGCGCATGGAACCCGCCTGCCCCTGGCTCATCAGCCGCCGCCTTGAACAAGCGACCAGAGGTGGCGCGGCGGCGTGCCCGCGTCCCGTTGCCAGAGCACAAGCAGAAGGCACGGCTCTTTTCGCGGCCCAGTTGGACAGCACTGCGGACGGCTCCCACGGAGGGGCCGCGCTTCAGTGCTGGCCGGTGGCGCAGGCCATGCGAGCCGCTTGGATCTGACGGATGGCGATTCGGAGTTGCCGCTGGGCCTGAGCCAGACGCGCAACGGCTTCGTGCGGATCTCCACGCTCAACAACTCCAAACGAAAAGCTGAGGGTCTCGGTAGCGTGGTTGATTGCCTGCCGCGCGGCCCGAAGGTGCGGCAGCGCGGCTTCTCGAACCTTTTGCACTGCCGGCGGCGGCTTGCCGGGTTGTGCTCTTTGCGATCCGCCCGCCACCGCCGCTGGCGCTAGCAGCAAGCAAGCCAGGCTGGACATTGCAAGCAAACGTGAAAGTTTCATGACGATTCACCTCGCAAGGGATAACGTACTTCAGGATGGCGCCAGCGTACACGCAAGCGGGTAGCCACGACGGGCGTTTTTCTCGTCGTGGGCCTTGTTGCACGCCAATCCAATCGTACCGCAACGGCTCGCTGAAATCAAAAAGGCCCAACGGCCGAAGCTGGTGGGGCGCACCGGCCGCGCTCTGGTCG
>JAKAWO010000302.1 GCA_021827255.1 Acidobacteriota bacterium
GCGCAGGTATTCACGCTGCTCGTCGGTAAGGCGGGTTTCGAGCGCCAACCCGGTGAGGCCGATGATGCCGTTGAGCGGAGTTCGAATCTCATGGCTCATGTTCGCCAAAAATTCACTCTTGGCGCGCGTGGCGGCCTCGGCGGCCTGCCTCGCTGTTTCGAGTTCCTGCTCAACGCGCTTGCGCTCCGTAAGGTCAACCGCGAAGCCGATAGATTGCTGCTCCGGACCTTCGACCGCGGCCAGCCCAAGCAGAATGGGCACGCGGTGACCGTCCTTATGAAGATAAGTGGTTTCGATGGGCGCTACCGCGCCTAGAGCGCTAAGCTGCTTCCGTATATCGTGCGCGACGTGTCGCTGATGGGGGGGGTCATCAAGTCCCACCGAACCCTGCCGGCCTCCAGGTCCTGGCGCGTGTACCCGACGATGTTGAGGAAGGCGTCGTTGGCCTCGACGATCCGGCCGGTTGCGTCACGCAGGGTGACGCCGATGATGTTGGACTCGGCCAAACGCCGGAAACGCGCCTCGCTTTTCCGCAGCGCTTGTTCGATCTGCTTTTCGGTGGTGATGTCTCGGGAAATGCCGAACGTGCCCGCCATGTTGCCGCTGGCATCTCGCATAGGCATTTTGGTCGTCATCTTCCAGTGCTCCGAGCCTCCGGGCCGCACCATCTTCTCAACCTTAACCACCAAAGGACGTCCGGTGCGAATGATCTCCTGCTCCTCGTTGAACGCCTCTTGGGCGTGTTCGGCGGTGAAAAAATCAAAGTCCGTTTTTCCCGTTACCTGGCTCGGATCGCTGAAACCAAAAGAGGCCGCCTGCGCCTTGTTGCTTCGGATGAACCGGCTCTGGAGGTCTTTGAAGTAGATGTGGTCCGGGACCGCGTCCATGAAAGCCTGAAGCAGATTTCGCTCGGCGCGGAGGGCTTCTGCGGCGCGTTGGCGCTCCGTCACATCCCGCCCAATCCCTTGGATTCCAAGGGGCTTGGCACCCTCGTAAATCATCCGGCTGCTGACCTCGATGGGGGTTCGGCGGCCGTCCCGCGACTGGATTTCCACCTCATAGGCCGTGGGCGGACCGCCGTGGAGTTTGCTTTCGAGCTTCTGCCGCGCGAGTTCCCGATATTCCGGCGCCACAATCTCGAGAAGAGGCCTGCCAATCGCCTGTGCGCGCTCGATACCTGTCAGGCGTTCCATGGCCCGATTGATGGAGGTTATGTTGCCCTCAAGGTCGGAAGTGAAAACGATGTCATTGGCGTTCTCAAACAGCTCGTAATAATGCCTCTTGAGCGAGGTTTCCCGTCGCGCCCACTCGCGCGCCAAGGCGGTTTGTTCCCTGACCTTGAGCCGAAGATAAACGGCCCAGAAAGCAAAACCGGCCAGCAGGAGCACCAGCATCCCACCGAGCCATAGCCCGCGCGCTGGCGTCCACCATGAAGCTCCGTCAGGCCCGGCCATCCATGCGATTGCGTAAAGGCCGTTTGAGCCGGCGCCGCCGCAATGGATCGCTGCGGCTCGAAGCCGGGCCGGATCACCGAGCGCCCGACCCATCGTGATAAGCCAATCCGTCATAAGGGTTCTTCCTGCGTGCGCTCGCCCAGCTTTCCGTAGCAATCCGGGCAGATTCCATGCGTAAACTCGGCCTCGGAGTGCTGTCGGATGTACGATTCAACTTGCTGCCAGTAATTGCGGTCATCCCGGATTCTTTTGCAATACATGCAGATGGGCAGCAGCCCTTTCAATTGCTTGACCTGCGCCAAAGCTTGTTCGAGCTCGCGGACGCGGCTGGCCAGCTCCGCCTGAAGGTCCAGGGTGCGAACCCCCACCTCCAGGCGAGCGCGCAGTTCCGCGCGGTCGAAGGGCTTCGTCACGTAGTCATCCGCGCCCGCGGCCAGGCCGGCAATCAAATCCTCGCGGGAAACGCGGGCGGTAAGAAGGATGAAGTAAGCGGGGCGAGCGGGCCGCCGGTCGTGAGCTCGTCGGCAGAGCGTCGGGCCGTCAACCCCCGGCATCATCCAGTCAACCACCCCCAAGGCCGGCGGGTCAGGCGCCGAAAGAATCTTCCATGCGGCGTCCCCGTCCTCCGCCACGACGGGCTCGTAACCCCACCGTTCAACGCTCGCCTGGATCAACCGGCGGCTCACGGCGTCATCTTCCGCCACCAGAACCTTAATCCGCGGCCGGATTTTCGGTTGGCCGGTCATGGTTGCGGCGGCTTCATCGGCCGCGAATCTTCTCCATCGCCACCGAAAGCGCTTCAAGGGAGTAAGGCTTCCCCAGGAAATCCGCGTCCGCAAGTTCGCCCGCGAAGCGGTCGCGGCGATAACCGGAGGACACAATCACCCGAACGTCCGGGCGGAGTGCTTTGAGGCGAGTGTAGGTTTCCAGTCCGCTCATTTCCGGCATAATCATATCCAGCAGCACGCAGTCAATTCGATCGCCGTCGTGGGCGTAAATTTCGCACGCCCTTTTCCCGCTGGTCGCGGTGAGCACGCTATAGCCCAACTGCCTCAGACCTCTTTCAACGAAGGCCAGCACCATGGGTTCGTCTTCGACCACCAGGACCGTCCCTCGGCGCCGAACCAGCGGAGGGGAAGGTGGGCGGGCGGCGGCAGGTTGCGGCGCGGTCGTGACCGGCAAAAGGACGACAAACAACGATCCGCGTCCGGGTTCGCTCCGCGCCTCGATGCTTCCCCCGGCATCCTGGACGATTTTTCGCGCCATCGTCAGGCCCAAGCCCGTGCCTTCGCCCGGCGGCTTGGTGGTGAACAGAGGATCGAATATCCGACCGAGGACGGAGGCGTCCATGCCGATTCCGGTGTCTTCGACCTCCATGCGGACATAATCGCCGGGAGAAAGCGCCGGCGGGCGGTCTCGATCCTCGGCGGCCAGGCGGGTTGGGGAAGCCGCCAGGCTCAGTGTGCCGCCCTCCGGCATCGCGTCTCGGGCGTTGAGGGCCAGGTTCAGGATAGCCTGCTCCAGCCGGCGGGCGTCTCCGCGAACCCAGGGCAAGTCCGGCTCGCATCGGCTCTCAATGCGGATTTGCCGGTCGAAGGTTCGGCGAACGATCCTGGCGACCTTTCCGAGGACTTCACCCGGGTCGGCGGCGTCGCTGGGATTCCCGTCTTCTCGAACCAGATCGAGAAGGTGAGAGGTCAGCTCGGAGGCGCGGCGCGCCGACTCCTCAATCATCTGCAGCGGCTCGGAAAGCTCGCTCCCGTTGGGGGCGCGGAGGCGGGCGAGGGACGCAAAACCGAGGATGACTTCGAGGAAATTGTTAAAATCGTGCGCCATCCCGCCCACCAGCAGCCCCAGGCTTTCCATCCTCTGGGCCGCCAGTAATTGCTGCTCGAGCTCTCGGTAATCTTCCTCCAATTGTTTTTTCCCCGAGGGGTCGAGGAGAAATAGCAGCGCCGTCCTGTCACCGTGAACCTCATCCTGCAAGCCCAACCCAACCGTCGAGCACCAATGAAGGTCGCCCGACTTCGCCAAGTAGCGGCATTCAAAGACGACCGAGGCGGCGTTCCCTAGCAGGAGCCGGTCGAGGCTTTCTTCAACCGCCGCCCGATCCTGTTCGGCCACCCATTGGGCCCAGGGTTTGCCCTGGAACTCAGCCGCCTCCCGGTCCAGTAGCTCTCGCAGCCCGCGGCTGACTTT
>JAKAWO010000303.1 GCA_021827255.1 Acidobacteriota bacterium
CGGGGGGCATTCCGCTCGGGGGCGCCCAGGGCACGCCGGAGCAGGGCACGAAACGCGAGGGAAAACAGTTCCCTAAGCTCGCGCTCATAACCCTTTTTTCTCGTCCCAAGCTCGCGTTCGCGGCTCAGACGGGTTATGAAGGGGTGGTGGTCAAAATCAACCGCGACCTTGACCCGGATTTTTCGGATTCTCAAATTGACCAGGTTCTGGCTATTTCGCGCGAGACGCAATGTCCGATCATCAGCATCGAGTGCATGGGCGACGCGCGCGGCAAGGACCTCAACCACATCGCGCCCGATCCGGGCGAGCGACGGGAGCGCCAGGAGTATTTCATTCGCTGCCTTGAATTCGCGCATCGCCTCGGCTGCAAATTCGTCGGCACGTTCAGCGGCGGCATTCCCGGCGCCACGCTCGATCGCCAGGCCAAAGCGCTTGCCGAGGCGTTCAACGAACGCTATCTGCCCGTCTGCGAGAAGCTCGGCCTCTCGATGGGCTGGGAGAATTATCCGACAACGTACAACTTTGCTTCCACGCCCGCCGCGTATAGCGCGGTCTTTTCCCAGGTGTCGAGCCCGCTTTTGGGGCTGGAGTTCGATCCCTCCCACTTCGTGCGGCAGTACATTGATCCCTATCAAACCGCCTGGGACTTCCAGGATCGAATCCGAGGCGTCCACTTTAAGGATACTGAAATCACCCAACCGATTTTGCAGCAAGTGGGAATTAACGGGCACGGCTGGTGGCGCTACCGGATTCCGGGCCAAGGTCTGATGGATTGGCCGAAATTCATCACCGTCCTGCTGCAAGTAAAATTCGCCGGCGGAGCGGCAGTGGAGCATGAAGACCCATTCTGGGATGAACCGCCCAGCAACAACGCTCCGGAATTTCCCCAGGCTCGAAAGGATGGCTTTATCTTGGCCGAGCGCTTTCTGCGGCAGTATCTTCCCGGGCGCCTGGCCCGGACGTGATGGGAACATTCAATTTGACTCGTCCTACCGACCGGTTGGACAATGCTAGGAGAAGGTAGCCGAAGGGATGCTCCCGATTTCGCCAGATGTTAGTATTGGATGACGGGGAGGGAGAACGTCAAATGGGTGAGAGGCTGTTGATATTCGACACGACTCTCCGGGACGGCGAACAGTCACCCGGTTCCAGCATGAATCTCGAAGAGAAGCTCGAGATGGCCCGTCAGCTCGATCGCCTGAGCGTGGACATCCTCGAAGCCGGCTTTCCGATCGCTTCGCAAGGAGACCACGACGCCGTCCGCGCTGTTTCAGAAGAAATTCGGCGTCCGGTGATCGCGGCTCTGGCGCGGGCGAACCAACTCGATATTGACCGCGCCTGGAGCGCCCTGCAAGCGGCGGCTCGGCCGCGCATCCACACCTTTCTGGCGACTTCAGACATTCACTTGAAGTACAAACTGCGCAAGTCACGCGAAGAAGTATTGAAGATGATCAGCTTCGCCGTCGGCTACGCGCGGTCGCTCTGCCCCGACGTGGAATTTTCGCCCGAGGACGCCGGCCGGACCGACCGGAGCTACCTCATTGAATGCTGCCACGCCGCGGTTGAAGCGGGCGCAACGACTTTGAATCTTCCCGATACCGTCGGCTATTGTCTGGAACCTGAATATGAGCAAATGTTCGCCGAAGTTAAGGCTCGTGTGCCGGGCATGGAACGAGTGGTCCTCAGCACGCACACCCACGACGACCTGGGGTTGGCGGTCGCCAATACGCTGGCGGGCATTCGTGGCGGCGCCCGCCAGATCGAGTGCACCATCAATGGCATTGGTGAACGCGCCGGCAATGCCGCGCTCGAAGAAATCGTGATGGCCATCCACGTTCGCCGCGACGCCCTGCCGGTTGAAACGGGCATTCGCACGGAGGAGCTGTACGCTTCAAGCCAACTTTTGACCCGCATGACCGGGGTCGCGGTGCAGCGCAACAAGGCGATCGTGGGCCGCAATGCCTTCGCTCACGAAGCGGGCATTCACCAGGATGGCGTGCTCAAAAACGCCATCACTTATGAGATTATTTCCCCTCCCACGGTCGGCATGACCTCCAACCAAATCGTCCTCGGCAAGCATTCCGGCCGGCACGCCTTGGTCCAGCGGTACGAGGAGCTTGGCATTCGGCTGACGAAGCCTGAAATCGAGCGCGCGTACTCGCTCTTCACAGAGCTTGCCGACCGCAAGAAGAGCGTTTACGACGAGGACTTGATCGCCATTGTGGAAGAAGGCTTCGACCATATCCCGGAGATGTTCACACTCAAACTTTTCCAGACTGTCGCTTCGAGTGATGGCCGCTCGACGGCTACTGTTGAGCTGGAAAAAGACGGGGAAGCGTTCCATGATTCCGCCACCGCCGAGGGTCCGTGCGATGCCGCCTTCGGCGCGATTGACCGGATCACCAAGACACCCGGAACCATCGTTGACTTCTCCGTCCATACAGTCGGCCCCGGCGTGGACGGTGTCGCGGAAGTCACGATCCGGGCGCGCTTCCAGGGCGTTGAGTTCAGCGGCCGATTCACCAGCCACAACATTGTTGAGGCGGCCGCGCGCGCTTATCTCCAGGCGGCGAACAAGGCGGTTTATGAACTTCGCCGCATCGCCGCGCTCAGCGCGGATCGTGGACCCTCGCCCGCGCATGAAAATGAACTGGTCAACCGATACTTTCCTGGAGGCTATTGAGGGTCCTCGGAGCGCTTTGGGGGCGCTCGAAGAGCCTGCCCATAATGATTTAATAAGCCATTATGAATCAACAAGTTAGATGGATGATGTTGGTCCGGCTCACCTTCTGTCATTCAGAGCTGCAATCAATTTGACCGCTAAGCGCAATTAAGTCTTGCCTTTTCTCGTACCCTTTGGCTAAGATGCAGTTAACTAAAATCGCATGCATGGACTCTACAGAATAGCAGTCCTGCCGGGTGATGGAATTGGCCCCGAGGTTACTTCCGAGGCGGTCAAGGTTCTGAAGGCCACGGAGGAAATCATCGGGCCTTCATTTCGGTTTCAGACGGGGCTGATCGGGGGCTGCGCCCTTGATGCGACGGCGGTGCCGCTTCCTCCTGAAACCATATCCATTTGCCATCAAGCCCATGCCGTTCTGCTGGGCGCGGTCGGCGGACCGCAATGGGATTCCAAGCGTCCGGAGCTGCGTCCCGAACAAGGCTTGCTCCAGATCCGTCAAAGATTAGGGTTGTATGTGAACCTGCGCCCCGCCAAAGTCATGGAGACCTTGGTTTCACTTTCCGCCCTCAAGCCGGACCGGGTGCGCGGAACGGACCTGGTGATTGTCCGCGAGCTGATGGGTGGAATTTACTTCGGCAATCCGCGCGGCATCTTTTCCAAGGACGGCGAGCGCTACGGCGTCAACACGGAGATTTATCGCGAGCATGAAATCGAGCGCGTCGCCCATCGCGCTTTCCAACTGGCGGAAACTCGCCGGCGCAAAGTGACCTCCGTGGACAAAGCCAACGTCCTCGAAACCTCCCGCCTCTGGCGCGAGGTGGTCACGCGCATCAGCCGCTCTTATGCCAGCGTGGAACTCGAACACCTGTACGTGGATAACTGCGCCATGCGGCTGATTGACCGCCCCACGAGCTTCGACGTGGTTTTGACGAGCAATATAGATC
>JAKAWO010000304.1 GCA_021827255.1 Acidobacteriota bacterium
TGAGGATACGGAGGCGCTCGAACGTTATGTTGAAAAACCTTCGCCGTTCTCCACGGTGGTTTTTGCGGCGGCTGCGCCGGATCGGCGTCGGCGCTTCATCCAGCTTCTTGAGAAAAGAGCGGTGAAGGTAGAGTTAACGCCGCTCGCAAAGCGCGAGGCCGCTGAGTGGGCCCGCGAATTCTGCCGCGTAGCCGGAGTCGAATTGGACGGCAAGCTGGCCGAAACCCTGGCGGAAAAGTTTGCCGTGGCGAGCGCGCCGGGGCGCGAGCCCGTCCGCGAGGCGGTCAACTTGCTCTGGTTGCGCACCGAGCTTGAAAAGCTGCTCACCGCCAAGCGGAGCGCGAAGAAGATCGAAAAGGATGATCTGGAGCTGGTGGTCGGTTTCCGCGAGGAACACGAGGTGGGGAAAATGGTGAGGGCGCTAGCCGAGCGGCGCTGCCAAGAGGCCATCGGCTGGATGCGGATCCTGCTGGCCAGCAAGGTGGGGGAAACTCTCGCGCTTTGGTGCATCGGCGACTTGTTCCGGCAGGCGCTCAAGGACGACCCTTCGGCGCGATCGGGATGGGGAGCTCGATCGAACCCGTTCTCAACCTGGGAGATCGCCCGGCTGGCGCGCCGCAGCTACACCCACGAAGAGCTGCTGCTCGCGCTCCGGCTGGTTCGGCAGGCCGACCTCGGGATTAAGTCTTCCTGGAAGGATTCGCGCCTGCTGCTGGAGATGCTGATCTGGCAGATCACAACCGGCAAAGCCCTCATCGAGGGTGAGGACCGTTTGGGCAAGGAGGATGCTGGCGCGGCGTGAAAAGAAGCCGGAGGCGACGGGAACACTCGCTCAGGGCGCCTGGGGCGGATCAATTTGATCTTGGAAGCGTTTAGACTTTTGCGAGGGCGTTGACCCGGAGCGTAAGGCGCGACTTATAACGCGACGCCGTGTTAGGGTGAAGGATTCGTTTGCGCATCATGCGGTCAATGAGGGAAAGAGTGGGCGCGAGAAGGGATTTCGCCTGCGCCGGATCTTTGGCGTCAAGCGCCAGCCGCAACTTGCGAATCTGATGCCGCAGCCGGGTCTGGTGGGTGCGGTTTTCGGCCGTTCGTTGGTGGGTCTGACGGATGCGCTTGAGAGCCGATTTGTGACTTGCCACGAAAACTCCTCTCTGGGAATTACGCCCAGAGTTAATTTAGCAGAGTCTGCCGTCGCCGTCAACGAACCCCATGAGCCAGAAGCCGCCGGAGCTTGAAAGGCTGATTCCGGGCGAAACTCTCGCCGAACGTGTCCGGAGCCTGGGCGGAGAAATCAGCCGCGACTATCGGGGCCGTTGCCCACACCTGATCGGGGTCCTGAAAGGCGCCTGGGTGTTCATGGCGGATTTGATCCGGGCGCTCGACCTTCCGGTGACGGTGGACTTCCTGAGCATTGCGAGCTACGGGGGGGACACGCAATCGTCGGGTGAAGTCAAGATCATCAAGGACCTCGACGCGCCCATCGAGGGTAGAGACGTGCTGGTGATCGAGGACATTCTGGATACGGGGCGGACGATCCAATTTCTGAAAGAGCTGCTGGAGACTCGAAAGCCCCGCAGCGTGCGAGTGGTGGCGTTGCTCGACAAAGCTTCGCGCCGCGTGGCGCCCGTCCAGGCTGATTACGTGGGGTTCAGGATTCCCGATGCGTTTGTGGTGGGCTACGGGCTCGACTTCGATCAGAAATTTCGTGAGCTTCCCGACATTTGCGTTTTGCGCTCGGCGGCCTCGCGTTGATGGGCAGTCCGAGGAATCCAAACCCGGCGCGGGCACGCGCTATAATGGACGGGATCGGCGGCCATGAGCGAGTTCTCCACACCCCTGATGCGCCAGTACGGCGCCATCAAGCAGCGCTATCCCAATGCCCTGCTCTTCTTCCGGCTGGGCGACTTCTACGAGCTATTCTTTGAAGACGCCATCGTCGCCGCCAAGGAGCTCCAGATCACACTGACCTCTCGCAACAAAGAGAAGGGCGCGCCGATCCCGATGTGCGGTGTGCCCTACCACGCCGCCGAGGGTTACATCTCCAAGCTGATCCGCCGGGGCTTTCGCGTGGCGCTCTGCGACCAGATGGAGGATCCGCGCTATGCCAAGAAGCTGGTCAAGCGCGAGGTGACGCGAGTGGTCACTCCGGGGACGGCCACTGACGCGCACTTGCTGGAACCTCGCGAAAACAACTATTTGGCGGCGATGTTTGAAAGCGGCGGGGCCATCGGACTGGCTTTCGCCGACCTCTCGACCGGCGACTTCCGCGCAACGGAGCTCGAAGGAAGCGATCCGGGCGCGCGGCTGAGCGAAGAACTCGATCGGGCGCGGCCGCGCGAGGTGTTGCTGCCTGGGCCGGCGCGACCGGCCGAAAAGGGGCCCAGCACGGATCCGCCGCTGACGGAGACGCGGCTCGACGAGTGGGTTTTCGGATATGAGTACGCCGAGCGGCTGCTGCGCGAGCACTTTGGGGTGAGTTCGCTGGCGGGTTACGGGATTGAAGAGCGGCGGCTGGCGGTTTCAGCGGCTGGGGCGATTTTGCACTACGTAAGGGAAACGCAGCGCGGCTCGCTCGCGCACCTGGATGGAATCCGCTACTACCAGGAGCGCGATTCGCTGGCGCTCGATCCGGCGACCGTCCGCAATCTGGAACTGCTGGAGCCTCTGGCGGGCGGCCCGCAAGACGCCACACTGATGAGCACCCTCGATCAATGTGTCACGGCGGGAGGAGCAAGAAAGCTGAAGGCGTGGCTGGTGAGGCCGTCGGTCGAGCCGGGTGAGATTAACGGGCGGCTGGACGGGGTGGAGGAGCTGGCGAAAAACATGATCGCGCGGGAGGAAGTCCGGCGGGTGCTGGCCACCACGCACGATCTGGAGCGCCTGTTGAGCAAGGTGGTTCTTGAAACCGCCAACGCCCGCGACTTGGTGGCCATCCGGGCCTCGCTCGAAGTCCTGCCCCTGCTCAAGACGTATCTGGCCGCTTTCCGCGCCACCCGGCTCAAAGAACTCCACGACCGTCTGGACACGCTTGAGGATGTCCGGGCGCTGATCGAAAACGCGATCCATCCGGAGCCATCGGCGATCGTGACCGAGGGCAATCTGATCCGGGACGGCTACGATGCCAGGCTGGATGCCTTGCGAGAAGCCGCCCACAACGGCAAACAACTCGTCGCCCGGATCGAGACGCGCGAGCGGGAGCGGACCGGCATCGGATCGCTCAAGGTTCGGTTCAACAGCGTTTTTGGATATTACCTGGAAATCACGCGCGCCAACCTGCACCTGGCGCCCGCGGACTATGAGCGCAAACAGACTCTGGCGAATGCGGAACGATTCACCACGCCGGAACTCAAGGAGCTGGAGGCCAGAATTCTGGACGCGGAAGAGCGAAGCCAGAGTTTGGAGCGGGAACTTTTCCGTGAAATCCGGCGCCAGGTGGGAGCGGAGGCGCGGCGTATCCGGCAGACGGCGCAGGCGCTCGCCGAACTCGACGTGACCGCTTGCTTTGCTCACTTGGCCGCCGAGAGAAATTATTGCCGCCCGGAATTCTCGGCCGACGGCGAAATGGTGATCCAACAAGGACGCCATCCCGTGGTCGAACGCATCGCGGCAGAGAGCCAG
>JAKAWO010000013.1 GCA_021827255.1 Acidobacteriota bacterium
TAATCGGGCGGTGGGCGTAGAGGCGGTGTCCGTAGGTCAGGTTTCCTGAAGCAGCGCCTGGGACCCAGAATTTGATGATTTGCGCCCTTTGCCCTTCCCCAAGTAGGGCCAGGAGCCAGCGAATCGGCCGAATAAATCTGAAGTCGGCCCCCGCCCTTGCCTTTTCCCAATACATGGACTTCACGGCGCTCAAATCCCAGTTCCACAGCAGCATCGTGAGAAGGCCGGGGGTAATAAAGCCGCCAGTGGCCCTGTCGCCGAGGACGTCAACGGCTGGCCTGCCGGGCTCACTTTTCTGAAGTACCAGGTATTCGCCTCTCGCAGTTGTCACGCGCTTAAGGTCGGAGAGGTTGGCGGCATTCCTCGCGGCAAACCCCTCGGCCGCCCGAGTGTATCCGCCCTCAGCGTCAACGGCTACCTTCACGGGTGGGCCCTCGATGGTTTGGACCACATCGGGCTGGCAGCGCAGCACCGCTGGAAGAAAGGCAACGAGACGACGCGGCGTCGAGTACGTGTGAACCGGGCTAATCGGCGCCTCATCCTTCGCGTAGATGGGGCGCCCGTCAGGAGTAGCCAGAAGGCGGTTAGCAAGGAGGTCCGCGCGAATCTTTTCTCCAAGCTGGGTCTGCGCGTCGGCAAGAAAGCGCGCTGGAATCTCTTCGCAGCCAACTTCGAGGAGCAGCGGCAACGTCTTGGGGGCGGCAGAATTCGCCTCACGACTTCCGAGTTTCGACTTTTGACTTTCGGCTTTCGACTTCACGCCGGCTGAACCTCCGGCTGGGGCGTGAGCCGCTCCGCATAGATTCGAGCCGCGTCGCAGGCAATTTTGCGGACCCGCGCGATGAGCGCCACTCGCTCGGTGACGCTGATAGCGCCGCGGGCGTCAAGGATGTTAAAAAGGTGCGAGCACTTCAGCCCCAGCTCATACACTTTGCGGAGTGGAAAGCGCGGCCCCACCCAAGGGATCGAAGCTCGAGGGTTGAAGGTTGAGAGCTGGGTTGGCCTTTCGGCCCTAGTTTCGCCGTTTGAGGCGCCAGGTTCCTTCGTAATGGTTGGCTCCGGCTTGCTCTCGCCGCTCGCCGCTTTGGGCGCTTGCAGAAGCCTCAGCGCCTCGGCCTCATAAAGGTCAAAGAGCTTTCGGCAGGTTGCGGGATCGGCCTGCTCAAAATCATAAACCGAAAGTTCAAACTCTTCCGCCCGCCTCATCACCTCATATTTCACCGACTTATCCCACTGAACCTCAAATACATCATCAACATTTTGAAGAAACGCGGCGATGCGCTCCAGGCCGTAGGTCAGCTCGACCGAAATGGGTTCAAGGCCCATGCCTCCGCATTGCTGGAAGTAGGTGAACTGTGTGACCTCCAGGCCGTCGAGCATCACTTGCCATCCGATGCCCCAAGCGCCGAGGGTTGGAGCTTCCCAATTGTCCTCTTCAAAGCGAATGTCGTGCTCGTGCAAACTGATCCCAAGCGATTCGAGGCTTTTTAGGTAGATGTCTTGGACGTCGGTTGGCGGAGGTTTAAGGATTACTTGAAATTGTGTGTGCTTGAGAAGACGGTTGGGGTTCTCGCCATATCGTCCGTCGGCAGGCCGACGCGACGGTTGAACGTACGCAACCTTCCAAGGCTCCGCGCCCAGAACGCGAAAAAAGGTCTCCGGGCACATGGTCCCCGCGCCAACCTCGAGATCGTAAGGCAAGGCAAGCACCGTGCCTTGATTCTCCCAGAACTGACCGAGCGCGATCATCATGTCCTGAAAAGTCAGCACGGCTGACTTCGCCGCGTTGGGGTGGGATCGAAGGGTATTAGCCATAGAAGTCGGCTTCTCCGCCGCTGGGCTTTGGATCAGGACTCGAATCCAATTGGGAATCGCGGCGAGCGCCTCCTGGCCCCGTGCATTCGTCCACGCAATCCCTCGCGCCCAGCTTTAGACTTCATCCGCCAGCAATTCACGGGTCACGAGTTTCCTTTCCAGTTGCGTTTGAATCACTTCCTCAAAAAATCGGCGAAGCTGCTTTGCGCCGGCAGGCGCCTTTTGCCGGCCCAGCCATTCATCAAGCCGTATCCCGCGCAGCCCATCCGCAATCCCCAAGGTTCCGGCTGAGATTTCAATCTGAGCGGCCGGGTGGCGGCAATCCTGGCACAGCAAAGCCTCAGACCCAGGGCCGTAAAACGCGCCCGCGCCCGCCAGAGGGCGCCGGCAGGCGCCGCAACGGTCAAGCTCCGGCAAGAATCCTCCCAGCCGAAGCAGCCAATAGTTGAAGTAAACCAGAGGCCGGGTGATCTCGCCGGAGGTCTTCAGGGAGCGCAGGACGGCGAGCAGCAGCCGAAACACCCTCTCGTTGACTTCGCGCTCCGGCAGGAAGCCCTCCGTCGCCTCAGCCAGATATTGCGTCGCCACTTGAATACGGTAGTCGCTCTGAATCCCAAAAAACGACTCAATCACTTCCGCTGAGTTCAGCCTCTGCAGGTCGCGATTTTCCCGCTCAAAAATCCAAACTCGGATATAGCTCAGGGGTTCGAGCGAACTTCCAAAACGGCTCTTCGTCCGCTGGGCTCCCGACGCGGCAGTTCGGCACCTTCCCAGGTCGCGTGTTAGGAGAGAGGCGATTTTGTCGGTCTCCCCTAACCGATACGTCCGCAGGACTACCGCTTCCGTTTCAACAAGAGGCATCTCGGCGCCGCAGTCGGCGCTCCCATAAACGACTCAATTTACCACAATCACAGCCAGGAAACTAGGCCCGTCGGCACGCTAAGGCGAAATTGATTAGGTCCCGTCGCCTCATCGGGCTGCCCGGTGGCTCGGCTCCATCGCGTTCGCTTCGGTGGGGTTGTTTGCGCCTCTCGGCCACGCAGGGCAACATGCTCGCCTTTTCACGGCGGTCCAGCCAACGGCCCCTGCGATAAGTTGTGGAAAACATTTTGAATTTGTGGATATTATTTTATGTCAACCAATCCGCGTGGATAGAAAGATTATCAGACACTCCTGTGAAAAAGCGTGGCGGAAGGTTCACTCTCTGAAGGGCCCACGCGCTAAACATTTGCAGCCCGACGGCGGCCTGGGAAACGGCAAAGCGTTGGTAAATGACGGGGAAGAATGGTAGCTCCTGCGGCGCTTCATGGTCTCAGCCAGGTTGGGCAAGGAGCGAGACGGCGCGATTCCGCATCCCCTCTTCCCTGATCGCCTTCCCCACCCGTCTCTCGGATTTGGCACTCTACAAGGATTCCTGGCTTGCAGCATGCTATTGTCATTGCTCTTTCAGTATGTTATAAGCCTTGGACTGCGACTGGGAGGGGGATTCCAAGCCGTGGAAGTTCGCGTTATGGCTTGAATTCTCGTGCGAAAAGGGCAGTAGGCCCTCCGGATCATAACGATACGAAGCGAAAAAAGGCTGAACCAGCGTGAGCTTCATTAATTTTGCGTCTCGAGAGATCAACTGCAAGATCGTGTACTACGGGCCGGGGCTGGGGGGAAAAACGACCAACTTGCAGTATATTTTCGCGCAGACGGCGGGCAAAGCCGGCGGCAAGATGATCTCCCTGGCCACGGAGACGGACCGCACTCTCTTCTTTGATTTCCTTCCGCTGGACCTCGGGACGGTCCGAGGCTTCAAGACCCGTTTTCACCTCTACACGGTCCCCGGGCAGGTGTTCTATGATGCGAGTCGGAAACTTATACTACGAGGAGTGGACGGGGTTATTTTTGTCGCCGACTCGCAGGAGGAACGCATGGACGCCAACCTGGAAGCCATCGAGAACCTCCAGGGCAACCTAAAGGAGCACGGATACGACTTCATGAAAATTCCTTACGTGCTCCAGCTCAATAAGCGTGATTTGCCCAGCGCTCTGCCGGTCGAAGGCTTGAAAAGCCATCTGTCCCGAAAGGAAGAACCCGTCTTTGAGGCGGTGGCCTTCAAAGGGACGGGCGTCTTCGAGACGCTGAAAGAATGCGGCCGCCTGGTGCTCGCGGAGCTCAAGAAAGGCTGAAGCCCCGCCAAGGCTCAGCTCAGCATCCACAGTTCTCACGCCAACCGTCGGCTACGACAAGAGAGCGTTTCCCTGCCCACTCGCAACCCTTGTGCTCCCGCATTATAATTCTGAGTGATGCGCGTTCTGTTGGTCGAGGACGAACGGAGGGTCGCGAGCTTCATCGCGCGGGCGTTACGGGAGAACGCCTACGCGGTGGACCTGGCGGAGACCGGCGAGGCTGGCTTGGCGATGGCCAAGGCAAGCGCGTACGACACTATTCTCCTCGACATCCGCCTGCCCGGGCTGAATGGGATCGAAGTTTGCCGGAAGCTGCGCGAGACAGGAGTGGAGACGCCCATCCTCATGCTCACCGCGCGGGGGCTGGTGGAGCAGCGCGTGGAGGGCCTGGACGCGGGCGCTGACGATTACCTCATCAAGCCTTTCGCCCTAGCGGAACTGCTGGCTCGCCTGAGAGCGGCGGTGCGGCGGAATTTCGGACACACTGCCGCTACCTTGCGGCATGCGGACCTGGAAATAGACCGTCACCGCCGCCGCGTCATTCGTGGCAACACGACGATCCCTCTGACCTCGAAGGAATTCGCCCTTTTAGAGTTCTTGATGTTGAGAGCTCCGGACACGATTACGCGGAGCGAGATCGTGGAGCATGTGTGGGATTGCCACTTTGACAACGAATCGAACCTGGTCGAGGTTTACATCAACCGGCTGCGGCAGAAGATTGATCACGGTCAACCGAATAAACTGATCCACACGGTTCGAGGCGTGGGATACAGTCTTCATCTGTCATCATGATTCGCACCCATTCGTTGCGCTTCCGCATGATGGCTCTATTCTGCGGAGTTGTGGGCGTGCTGCTGGCGGGCTCCTATTTGGGTTTTTACGAGTTGGTTCGCCATCAAGTGCATCAGCAGCTCGATCGGGAACTGGTGGAAGCGTCGCGGCCGCTGATCGCGGACCTTGAGAGCGACCGAGATCTTGACGATGTGCGCCAGCTCAACCTCCCCAACGAGTTTTTTGAGGTGATGCTGCCCTCGGGCCAAGCCCTGGCGCACTCGGCGAATTTGGCGGCGGGCCAGTTCGATCCGGGAGGCTTTCTACAGGGGTCCTTCAAGCCCACCTTCCGGACGGTCCAGCGCCCCGACCATCAGAGGCTTCGCGTGGCGTTGATGCCGTTCCAGCGGGGCGCGGAGCATCTGGCGCTGGCGGTCGCTGTTCCCACGCGGGAATCAGATCGGGTGCTGGCGAGCTTCCGCCGAATCGCCTTTGTGCTGCTGCCGCTCAGCCTTCTGCTGACGGCCTTGATCTCCGGCTGGTATGTGGGCAAGAGCCTGGCCCCGGTGAAGGCCTTGACCGAACACGCGGCGCAGACGACGGAGCGGCTCGCCGCGCAGGGCGAGGGGGATCTGTGGCAGCCGCTGCCCGTCCCGACTCCATTCGATGAGTTGGGGCTTCTGGCCAGCAGTTTTAACCGGCTCTTTCAAAAGATCAATTCTGTTGTGGGCCAGATGCGGCAATTCGTTTCCGATGCGTCGCACGAGCTTCGCACCCCTCTTTCGATTCTCCAGGGCGAAACGGAATTGCTGCTGGCAGAGCCGCGCAGCCCGGAGGATTACCGCAAGGCTCTCGAAGTCATCGAAGAGGAGCTGACGAAGCTCAATCGCATTGTGGAAAGCCTGTTTACTTTGGCGATCGCGGACGCCGGACAATTGCGCCTGGCGCGCGAGCCGCTCTATTTGAACGAGGTGCTTGAAGAGGCCTGCGCGATGGCCGCGCCTCTGGCTCGAGCCAAAAACATCGCCCTCGAGCGCGACCTTAAGGAGGAAGTGGCTTGCTGGGGTGACGAACTTTCCCTGCGTCAGCTTTTTCTGATCTTCCTGGAAAATGCGATCAAATACTCGCCGCCGGAAAGCCGCATCCGAGCGAGCCTCATGACGAACGGAGGATGGGCCCAGGCCGAGTTTCAAGATCAAGGGATCGGCATTGCCCAGGAGCATCTTCCCCACATCTTTGAGCGGTTCTACAGGGTGGCGCAAGCTGAGAACGGCGAGGCGCGTAGCGGCGGTCTGGGATTGGCCATTGCCCAGGCGATCGTGCGGGCGCATGCGGGTGACGTCCGATGCCGGAGCCAAGTGGGGGTCGGGTCGGTGTTTACCGTTAATCTGCCGCTCGACCTGAAAGGTCCATCGCGTTGAGGAGTTGGCTGAACGAAAATTAATACTATTTTCATCTTTTGTCGCTCCGGTCGGGCTAAGCTAAGCTAGGCCAGGGTGAAACCTCAGCCCCGACGTTGAAGAGCCAAGGAGGAGCCGGTTTGAAGGCAATGCGTTGTGTTGGTTTGATCCTGTGGTCGGCCGCCACCCTCACGGCAAGTTCAATGCCTGGTTCGCCTTCACAGCTCACCCTGGAGCAGGCCCTCCATCTGGCGAATCAGCAGAACCTGGATGTGATTGCGGCGAGGGAAGGACGCGCCGTGGCGCGGGCCGGGGTGATAACGGCCAGCGAGCGGCTGAATCCGTCGTTTAACTTCACCGTGTTGCGCGACACGCCGCACGAAGGATTTTGGTTCACTCAGCCGATCGAACTGGGCGGCAAACGCGCCCATCGCATTCAAGTCGCTCAGCGCCAAGAAGGGGTTACGGAGGAGAGTATCGCCGCAATGGAACTTCAGGTTCGCCAGGCGGCGCGCCAGGCCTATTACAACCTTTCGCTGGCCCAGGCGCAGGCGGCGGAGCTTGCTGACGCCGAGCGGCTGGCCGAGCGGCTGGCCACCATCGCGCAAGAGCGGTATCAAGCTGGCGACGCGGCCGAGCTGGAGGTGATGCAGGCGCAACTCGGCGTGGCCCAAGCGCGAGCCAACCTCGAAGTGGCCCAGAAGCAGGAAAAGGTGGCGCTCAGCCAGCTCAACGCGTTGCTGGATGAGCCGGCGGAGAAGCCGTGGGAGTTGACCACCCCGCTCAAAGAACTGCCTCCTGCGGTCACGCTTCCTGAGCTGATTCAGAAAGCCTACCATGCTAGCCCGTTAATTCAAACCTACGAGCGACAGCTCCAAGTGGAGCGGAGCCGGGAAACACTTTATAAGGCGGATCGTGTTCCCAATCTCGACCTGGACTACGGCGTTGACTTCAACTCTCCCGGCCCGGGCGGATTCCGGCAAGGCCCGCGCAGCCAGATCTCCGTGATGCTGCCCCTTTTCAACCGCTACCAAGGGCAGATTGCGCAGTCGCTGGCCAATCAGCAAGTGCTGGAAGATCAGATTGCGGCGGCTCGCCGAACCGTGGCCGGAAACGTGGAGACCAGCTATCTGATGCTGACCTCGCAGGAGACCAAAGTGAATCTCTATGAGAACAAGTTGGTGCCAGCCTCCAGCCAACTCGAGCGCATGGCGGAAGAGAGCTACCGCGCGGGCAAAACGGACATTCTGGCGGTGCTCACGGCGCAACAAAACGACCAGACCATTCAACAGCAGTATCTGCAAAGCCTTTATACGGCGCAGGCCGCGTTTGCCTCGCTGGAAGGAGCGGTGGGAACGCCGTTGCACTAAACGACAACCTATGTCCAAAAACGTGAGGCTTAAACAGGGGGCGATTTTGGCGCTCATGGCGCTGGTCGGAGGCTTTTGGGCAGGCTGCGGCCGCGGTGTCCGCCCTGGGGACAGCGCGACCCAAGCCAGCCAGGCGTTTCCGGTGACCGTGACCGAAGTGAAGCGGGGCGATATCAGCGCCATGCTGAACGTCTCCGGCACCATCGCTAGCCTACCCAACCAAGACGTTCGCGTCAGCTCCCTGGTGGCCGGACGAGTGATCCGGTTGACCGCCGCGGAGGGTGACCAGGTGCGGAAAGGCGAGCTGCTGGCCCAGATCAATAGCCGCCCCTACCAGGAGCGCCTCGCGCAAGCCAACGCCGCTGTCGCCCAAGCCCAGGCCAATCTGCACAACGCCGAATTCTCCCAGGCGCGCGACCAAACTCTGTTCGAGCGGGGCATCGTCGCCAAAAAATATCTGGAGGCGGACATGGCCCAGGTGGCGGTGGGTAAAGGCGCCTTGCAGCAGGCGCAGGCCGCGCTGGCGATTGCCCAACTCGACGTCGCCCGCACCAAGGTTTACAGCCCGCTCACCGGAGTGGTGGTGCGGCGCTTTGTGAGCGACGGCGAGCAAGTGGACGGCACGGCCGCCCAGCCGCTGTTTGAGGTGGCCAATCTGGACCGCGTGGAGCTTTACGCCAGCGTTCCAGCAACCTACTTTGGCGACATTCATGTTGGGGAAGTGTTGTCCCTCAGCACCGACGCTTTTCCGGGAAAGACGTTCGCGGGGCGGATCGTCGCCATCGCGCCTTTCGTGGACCCCGCCACCAACGTCGGCGTGGTCCGCATCCGCATGCCGAACCCCGGCGGATTGCTTCGGCTGGGAATGTATCTTTCCGCCCGAATTTCCATTGAGACGCATCGCAACGTCCTGGTGGTGCCGCTCGAGGCGATTTATCGCAATGGGAGCAACACGCCCGAAGTGTACCGGGTGCAGGGTTCGCTGGCGCTGGCGCAGCCGGTTGAACTGGGCATCCAGACGAACAGCGAGGCGGAGATTGCTTCCGGCGGTCTCCACGCCGGCGAGACCATCGTCCTCAAGGGCGGATACGGGTTTGGCGCCCGAACCCCGGTGAAGGTTGAGCCATGAACATCGTCCGGTCATGCCGCCGCAACAGCCGGGCGATTTATCTGCTCACCGGCTTTCTGGCGGCGGCCGGCCTGATCTCCTACTTTCGCCTTCCCAGCAACATCTATCCGCACTTGAGCTTCCCGCGGATTGTCATTCTTGCGGACTCGGGCGATCTCTCTCCCCACAACATGCTGCTGGAAGTGACGCGGCCGCTTGAACAGGCCAGCCGGGGGGTTCTGGGGGTAATTCGAGTTCGCTCCAAGACGGTGCGAGGCGAAACGCAGATTTCGGCCTTCTTCCAGCCCAACATGGACATGCGGTATGCGCTGCAGCTTATGCAGACGCAAATCAATCAGGCGCAGGCGACCCTTCCGCCGGGCACCCAAGTTTCGGTCATCCGGATTACGCCCACTTCCTGGGCGATCATGATGATGATTCTGCGGGGGAACGTTCCGGGCGCCGATCTGCGCAACGACGCGTATTACATCCTCCGGCCCATCTTCGACAGCGTTCCGGGAGTCTCGCAAGTGGGCGTCGAGGCCACGGACATCCAGGAAGTCTCGGTCGTCGTGAATCCGCAGAAGATGCTGTCGCACCGGCTTTCGTTGCCGGAAATCGCGGCCGCCCTGCGGCGCACGAATAATGTGATGACCGCAGGCTGGCTCGACCGAGATTACGCGCGCTATCAAGTGCTGGCCTCGAACGAATTCAAGAACCTGAATGACATTCGCAACACGACGGTGGCGATTCAAGACGGGTCCCCGGTGCGTTTGGGTGAAATCGCCAAAGTGCGCTACGGCATCGAAGACCCGACGGTGCTGGTGTACGGCAACGGCAAACCCGGCGCGCTGATTACCATCTCGCGGCAGCTTCGGGGGAACATTCTCCAGATTGCGAGCCAAGTGAAGGCGCTGGCGAATCATTTGGGCTCGGCCATCCCCCAGACGCTCCATTTGGTGACCGTGTACAACCTCGCGTCGTTCGTGAGCGCCGCGGTGAAGAACATTCGGGATGCGGTGCTGATCGGCGGCTTCCTGGCCATTTTGATTCTCTTCGTTTTCCTGCGGGAAGGCCGCACCACGGTCATCGCCGCCACTTCCCTTCCCCTGACGGTCGTCTGCACGTTTTTCTTCATGTATATCCTGGGCGGAACGCTCAATCTGATGTCGCTCGGGGGCTTGGCGATCGCCATCGGGCTGGTGATTGATGACGCGGTGGTCATCATTGAGAACATCTACCGGCACCTTGGCCTCGGCGAATCCACCGAAGAATCGGCCGAAAACGGCACGCGGGAATTGCTGGGCGCGGTTATCGGCTCGACGGCTACCACGATCGTGGTCTTTTCGCCGCTGGGCCTGCTGACCGGGGTGGTGGGCGAGTTTTTCCGCGCCCTCTGCTTGACCCTGGTGGTGGCCGTGGCGCTCTCGCTCCTCTTCGCCCTCACCCTGATTCCGCTGCTCTCCGAGCAATTCCTTTCTCCGCACCAACACCACGCCTCCGCGGAAAGCTTTATCCAGCCGGCGCTGCGGGTTTACGAGCGCGTGGTGCGCTGGTCGCTGCGAAGGCGATGGATCGTCGCCGCCGCCACCGCGCTCTCGGTGGCGCTCACCGTCTTCGTCTATACGCACCTCAAAACGGGGTTCCTCCCCCGCATGGACGAAGGGGGATTCATCATGGACACCTATTCCCCGCAGGGCACTTCGCTGGCTGAAACCGATCGCACGGCCGCCAAGGTGGAAAAGATCATCGGTGAGACGCCCGAGGTCCAGTCATGGCTGCGCCGCACCGGAGCGCAAATGGGCCCCTTCGTGACCCAGCAAAACCACGGAGAATTGGTGGTGAGACTGAAGCCGCTTTCGGAGCGTCACCGCTCAATTTTTCAAGTGATGGATAGCCTGCGTCGCCGCATTCTGAAGAGTGTCCCCGGCGTTCGCATCGAGTTCGCCCAGGTCTTGCAGGACATGATCGGCGATATGGAAGGGAGCCCACGGCCGATCGAGGTGAAGATTTTCGGCAGCAACATGCCCCAACTCAAGCAACTGGCGGACGAGATCGGGCCGAAAATCCAGAAGATTCCGGGCATCGTGGATTTCCGCGGCTTGCAAGGAGGAAATCCCCAATTGGCCATTCACGTGGACCCTGTCACCGCCGGGCGGCTCGGGTTGACCGTGAACCAGGTGAGCCAACAGGTGCAGGCGGGGCTGCTCGGGCTGACGGAGACCGAGCTGCGCGAGACCGACCGCACCGTCCCCATCCGTGTCCGCTTCCCGAACTCATTCCGCTACAACTACGACGACATTCGCCGCTATCCCATCGTGACGCCGGCTCAGCAGATCGTGCCGCTTTCTTCCATCGCCCAAATCCGGCAGGTCAAGGGGGAAAGCGTCCTGATGCGCGAAAACGAGCGCCTGATGGTCACGCTCACGGCCAACATCGAGCATCGCGGACTGGGCGGCGCGGTCCGCGACGTGCGCCGCGTGCTGAGCACGGTCCACTTCCCCGTGGGCACCAGCTATGAGATTGGCGGGCTCTATCGCCAGCAGCAGCAATCGTTCCACGACTTGCTCATGGTGCTTTTCTTCGCGCTAGCCGCCGTGTTCATTGTTCTGGTCATCCAGTTCCGCGCCTTCAGCCCCGCCCTGATCATCATGTCGGCGGCACCGCTTTCACTGCTGGGCGTCTTCACGATGCTCTGGATCACTGCGACGCCCCTCAACGTGTCGTCGTTTATGGGCATCATCCTGATGGTCGGGCTGGTGGTGAAGAACGGCATCATCTTGTTCGAATACGTCCACAAGCTCTGGGAAGAGGACGGATTGCCGCTGAGTGAGGCGCTGGTGGAGGCGGGGAAAATCCGCGTGCGGCCGATTCTGATGACGACCCTCTGCACGCTGTTCGGGCTGTTTCCCTTGGCGCTTGGCATCGGCGCGGGAGCTCAACTGCAAGAGCCGCTGGCGCTCGCCGTCATCGGCGGGCTCTCGATCTCCACCTTCATTACTCTGCTGGTGATGCCCGTCATGTACTCGTTGCTCCACCGAGCCACCCCGGAGCCGATCCTGCCGGCGGACAGCTCCATCCGGCCGGCGACGGCCGATCAGCCTAGTTGAGCTCTTCAATCTTCCGCCGGAAGCGCCGGCCTGAATGAGCCATCTCCCTGCCCTCACGCTCGCCGAGTTGAAGCTATTCGCCGCCTTCTCCATCTTTCTGACTTGCTACTTTGTCTTCGCGGTCGGGAAATTTCCGGGAATGAAGATTGACCGGCCGGGCGCGGCGATCATTGGCGCCGTGCTGATGGTGGCGTTTGGGATCGTGCGGCCCGATAGGGCGCTGAGCGCGATTGATTTCAAGACCCTCGTGCTGCTCTTCTCGATGATGCTGATCGTTGCCGCGCTGCACCTCGCAGGCTTTTTTGAGTGGATCACGCAATGGGTGGTGGAGCACCTGCGACCGCGTCACCTGCTGCCGACGGTCATTTTTCTTAGCGGGCTGCTCTCCGCCTTTTTCGTGAACGACATCATCTGTTTGGCCATGGTTCCCTTCGTTCTGACGACGACCCGGCGGATGGGCGTGAAGCCGCTGCCCTATTTGCTGGCGGTGGCGACGGCCTCAAACATCGGCAGCGTCGCCACCATTACCGGCAATCCGCAAAACATGATTATCGGCTCCTATTCGGGAATCAGCTACTTTGCGTTTCTCTATCATCTGGGACCCGTGGCGGTGGCGGGACTGTTCCTCGACTGGCTGATTTTGGCGAAGGCTTTTCCCGCCGCGGAGGTCCCTGAATCCCAGGCTGGCGAGTTCGAGAGCGGCGCGGCGCCAGCGATCTCGCCGCTCGTGAAGCCCGGCGTCGTCATCCTGATCGTGTTGGCAGGATTTCTTGCTGGCGCGCCTCCAGCCATGATGGCCGCCTTTGGCGCTGCCGTCATGCTGATCACCCGCACGCGCGAGCCGCGGCAGGTCTATGAGCAAGTGGATTGGGGACTGCTGGTATTCTTTGCCGGGCTGTTTGTGATTATTCAGGGGGTCGAGAACGCGGGAATCACCGACGACCTGCTGCGCTTGGCGAGGCCGCTCGACATCCAGAGCGCCGGAGTATTTACCGTCGTGACGGCGACGCTCTCGAACATCGTCAGCAACGTGCCAGCGGTGATGCTGCTCAAGTCCATGGTGCCGAAGTTCGCGAACCCGCACGTAGGATGGCTGGTGCTGGCCATGGCCAGCACGCTGGCCGGCAATTTGACCATCACCGGCTCGGTGGCCAACATCATTGTGGTCGAGCGCTCGCGCGACGTGGCCGAGATCGGGTTTGGCGATTACTTCCGGGTCGGGCTTCCGGTCACCGCGCTGACGCTCGTGGTCGGGTCGGTGTGGCTGTGGTGGATCAAGTGACGCCGCGCCGCCAGGGGACGTCCGCGCGTGGGGGATGCGCGGCAGGGCGCCCACAAATTATCGAGTTAGCCTACGTCTCCGCCGAGCCCGGCTTGGCGAGCGGCTCAAAGCCGGGGCACGCGAGGACCGGAAGGCGGGGGTATTTGGGAAATTGGGGGTCGCTCGCTGAGCGGCCACAAAGATAGAAAACCGAGCTGCGGTCGGATGGCACGCGGCGGGCATGGGCGCACTCGGCGCAAAGGCTCACTGCTGGCTCCAGGCTCCCCTGAGGGTCGGTTTTGATGGCAAAGCCGGCGCACGGCGTCTTCTGTGGTGTGTGCGGTCCGCCGGAGCCCGATCGCACAATGCCCCGGCAGTCGCACCGGCGTGCCCGCAACGCCTCGCATTTTATCGCTGTCGGCGACCGCTGCCGGGCGTCTGTGCTTGGCTCCGCAGTCGCGCCCGCCGGGTGGCCAAAAAGGCTTGACAATACTGCGACCCTGATGTAAACACTAGGTTCGTAGGCGGGCGCACTCGGGAACGGTACTTCCAGCGCTGGAAGGCAGGTGCCGCGCCGGTCGAGGGGGCCCGCAGGAGGAGAACGGTGCGCACCAGACGGTTTGTGACCCTGGCGGCGGTTGTTTCCGCGGTGTCGGCCCTCGCCATTTTCTCGCCCCCCCCCCATGCTCAGGGCTTGACGGGCCCGGGAACCGCCCTGAACATCACACCCGAGATTACGCAGGATCAGCATCACGACGTATCGCCCCCGCTGCGGGACGTTGCACCGGTCGAGCCACCAGCGGTACGGCGCGCGATCCCGCTCCTCGGATTCGTGCTTCCTGCGGGGCAAAACCCGCCCACGGGCCTGACCCAGGACATGGTGCTCCAGCAGTCCATTGGCCAGGCGTTCGCAGGCGCCATAGGCCTTAACTTCGACGGGATAAGCGCCGACGGGGTCATTCCTCCGGACAGCACTGGTGCCGTGGGGAGCAGCCAGTTCGTACAGTGGGCAAACGAGCGGCTCGCCGTGTACAGCAAGACGGACGGGTCGCTTGTCTATGGCCCGTCGTACGGGGCGGCCTTGTACAGCGGTTTCGGGGGCCTGTGCGAGGACTCGAACACGGAGGCGGACGGCATCATACGGTATGACCATTTTTCTGGACGGTGGCTAATATCCTTCTTGGCCTACAACTACAGCTCCGGCATCCAGTTCCCCGTGAACCATTGCATCGCCGTCTCGCAGACCTCGGACGCGACCGGCCAGTACAACCGGTACGCCTACTCCTTCTCCGATCTACCGGACTATCCGAAAATGGGAGTCTGGCCTAACGGCCCGTACGCCGACATGTACGGGGGATACTACGCCACGTACAACATGTTTACGCCGGGCCTTAGCTGGATCGGGGCGAGACTCTGCGCTTATGACCGCAACGCGATGATGGACGGCGCTTCGGCGGCTCAGGTATGCGTGCAGCTTGGCTCGTACTCCCCCTGCCCCCCGTTCTCGTTTTGCGGGAGTTTCCTCCCCGCGGACGAGGACGGTAACCCCGGCCCATACCAGAACGAGCCCGAGTACATGCTGAACCTTGGAAACCAACAGCAGATCGGACGGATCCTCTACAACGTGGATTTCACGCAAAGCCCCCCAGTGGTAACAACGCAGCAGCTCTCACCCCTGGATACCGCCTACTTCTTGCCAGCCTGCGACAGCCAAGCGCCAAAATTCAACTGCGTGGCGCAGCCGGGCACGGGCCAGACGCTTGACGCGCTGTCGGACCGGCTCATGGACCGTGCCGCCTACCGACACTTTTATACTGCTGGCTACGAGGACATCGTTCTCACGCACTCGGTCCAGGGGACCTACGGGCAGCAGGACGACTACTCAGGAATCCGGTGGTACGAGCTACGATGGTCTCCGTTCACCGACAACCCCACCATCTATCAGCAGGGCACCTTCCGGCCCAACACCAACTACCGGTGGATGGGCAGCATCGCGATGGACGGGGCTGGCGACATCGCGGTCGGGTTCAGCCTCTCCAGCAACCTGAACCATCCCTCGATTTTCGTGACGGGCCGGACCCCCAGCGACGCCCCGGGCACGATGGAGCAGGATATCGCCGTGATTCGCGGCTCGGGATCGCAGGTCGGCGATCAAAATGCCGATCGTTGGGGGGACTACAGCAGCATGACGGTTGATTCGGTGGACGATTGCACGTTTTGGTACACGAACGAGTACCTGCCGAGCAACGGCGAGTACGACGCGTGGCACACGCGCATCGCCACATTTAAGTTTCCGGGCTGCTAGTGACCCTGGCTCGCCCCCTGCGTAGGCGTTCCCCGCTCCCCGCGGGCCGGCGCCGAGGGGCGCTGGCAACGAAGAGGGGGGGAGGGAAGACGATCTTGAGACTCACACTCGGTGTCGTTCTACTACCGCTCCTCTCCGCCACGCTTGCGCTTGCGCAGGGCGGGCCAAAGGTCGAGGTTTTCGGAGGCTACTCGTTTCTAAGGGCCAGCCCTGCCCAGTCAGGCGCGTTCACGTCCGACGGTTGGGATGCGTCGGTTGTCGGCATGGTGACGCGCTGGCTTGGCGCCGAGGCAAACGTCAGCGATCACTACGGCACGTCCCCGCAGGACATTGGGGGAATCAGCCCCAACCCTCTGGGCACGCCGATCCCTTACGCAACGGGCTTCGCCTTTCTGTTCGGGCCTCACATATTGTACAACAGGGCTTCGAGGCTGGCGCCGTTCGCACACGCTCTCGTCGGAGGGGTCCGCGGCAAGGGGACCAACCTATCGACCGACATAGCATGCGGGCCGGCGCTCAGCCCTTGCGCCGTTTCGCGATCTCAAACAGCCCTCGGTATGATGCTGGGGGGCGGGCTCGACTGGCGGCTGAATCGAAGCAGCTCGATCCGCCTCATTCAGGTGGACTACCAAAGAGCCAACTTCACGGGTAATCCCCAGAACAACGTTGTGGTGTCCGCCGGGCTGGTGCTCACTTTTGGGAACTAGGGAGCCGACGCGGCTCGGGCCGCGTTCGACGCAAGGGCCCGCCACGAGGTTCGGAGTTCGCCGAGTTTCAATCTTCATCGCAAAGCAAAGCGCGGATGTAAATCCCGCCAGAGGCAGAAAAAGCCGCGGACGATCTGAGGAGCGAAAGTCTGCGCTGTCAGCTACCGGGGCGCGCAGGGGGGCGCCGCTACGGCAAATGGCAGGAGGCAAGGCCGCGCTTTTCCAAGTACTGTTGGTGATATTCTTCCGCGCGCCAGAATTCGGCCCTGGAAACGATTTCGGTGACAATGGGCCGTCGAAACGCACCCGATTTCTCGAGCTTTTCCTTCGATGCACGGGCTGCCGCTTCCTGCGCCGGCGAATGGAAAAAGATCACTGAACGATATTGCGTGCCCGTGTCGGGGCCTTGGCGGTTGAGCTGGGTTGGGTCGTGAATTGTCCAGAACGTTTCGAGCAAAGCCTCGTAGGAAACCCGGGCGGGGTCGAATTCCACCTGGACGACCTCGGCGTGGCCGGTTCGGTCTGTGCAGACGTCGCGATAAGTGGGGTTCGAGAACGTGCCGCCCATGTAGCCGACCGTGGTTGCCGCGACGCCCGGCACCCCGCGAAACGCGGTTTCCACCCCCCAAAAACACCCTGCGCCAAAAGTCGCTCGCTCCATGACGTTCCTCCTGAAGCTAATTTAACCCATTAAGGGCTGTAAATTGCAATCGGGATGTTTGATTGAGCAACGTTTTTCGGAGGCTGGGTCTTTGCCAGGAGCGATGGGCGCGCGGCGGAGCTTTCGCCAGGGCGCTCTCGCTACCCTGCGCGTTCCGCCTAACGCCTGCCGTAGCTGATTCGCTATAATAGCCTTATCCCGGCGCTTGGGAGGACAAGCGGTGCAGCTCTCTGAGTTTCGTAATGAACCCTTGAGCGATTTCAGGGGCAACCCGGAACAGTCCCGGAGGATGACGGAGGCGATTAAGCGGGTCCGAAGGGAACTGGGACGAGAATATCCGATCGTCGTCGGCGACGAGCGAATCAAGAGCAAAGAGAAATTCTACTCCACCAACCCCGCCCACAGGACGGAGCGGGTGGGAACATTCGCGAAGGCGACCGAGGAGCTGGCCGAGCGAGCGGTGCTTGAGGCCGACCGAGCATTCGTAAGCTGGGGCAGAACTCCCACCGACGAGCGGGCCGGGTTGCTGCTCAAGACGGCGCGGATTCTCCGAGATCGCAAATACGAGTTCGCGGCTTGGGAAGTGTTCGAGGTCGGAAAGCCGTGGGCGGAAGCGGACGCCGACGTAGCCGAGGCGATTGACTTCTGCGAGTTCTACGCGCGAGAAATGCTGCGCCTCGATGGACCTCAGCCGGTCACGGCGGTTCGGGGCGAAAAGAATTCTCTGAAGTACATTCCACTGGGTGTGAGCATTGTGATTCCGCCGTGGAACTTTCCGCTGGCCATTTTGACGGGCATGACGACGGCGGCCCTGGTCGCCGGAAACACGGTCGTTCTGAAACCCTCCAGCGATTCGCCCACCGTCGCCACCAAGCTCTTTGAGGCGCTCGAAGAAGTGAGCGTGCCGCCCGGGGTGGTGAATTTTCTCCCCGGACCGGGCTCGGCGGTCGGCCATGCGCTGGTCGCGCACCCGCGCACGCGTCTGGTCGCGTTTACGGGGTCAAAGCAGGTTGGGCTCGGCATCAACGAGCTGGCCGCGCGCCCCGTGCCAGGCCAGATTTGGATCAAACGGGTGATCGCCGAGATGGGCGGGAAAGACGCCATTATCGTGGATAGCGAAGCCGACCTTGAGGCAGCCGTCGAAGGCGTGACGGTCTCCGCCTTTGGATTCCAGGGCCAGAAATGCTCTGCCTGCTCGCGAGCCATCGTGGCCGAGCCGGTCTATGATGAATTCCTCGCGCGGCTGAAGGACCGGGTGGAAAGAATCCGCGTGGGCGACCCCGCAGAAGCCGAAACCGATATGGGACCCGTCATCAACGAGCGTGCCAGAAAGTCTATCCTGGAGTATATCGAGATCGGCAAACAGGAGGGACGGCTGCTGACCGGCGGGAAAGAACTGGACGGGCCGGGCGAGTTCGTCGCCCCCACGGTGATTGCGGACGTGCCGCCCCAGGCACGGGTGGCGCAAGAAGAGATTTTTGGGCCGGTCTTGGCAGTTATCAAGGCGGCGGACTTCGACGCGGCGCTCGACATCGCCAACAACACCGAATATGGTTTGACCGGCGCCGTTTATACTCAGAGCAGGGCCAAGATCGAAAAGGCGGCGGAGCGATTCCACGTGGGCAATCTCTACTTCAACCGTAAGTGTACGGGGGCGCTCGTCGGCGGGCATCCCTTCGGCGGATTCAATATGTCGGGAACCGACTCGAAGGCGGGCGGGCGGGATTACCTCCTTCTATTTACCCAGGCGAAGGCCATCAGCGAAAAGGTGGCGACTTGAGAGGGTTGAAGGATTATCGGTGGCGTGGAGGGCGCGGACGGCGCATTTCGCGAGCCAAAGGAAATTTCCGAGCCGAAACAGAGCCCTATATAACGTCTGCCCCGGGTGGGCCGGCGCGGGAAGGCACGGCGCTCCGACCGAAAGCGACTTGTCATGGCTGAAGCGAAGGGAAAACCCGCCCAGCACCAGGACTTGTTTGAGAGGCTAGGGCCGGATGCCCGGCTGCAACTTGAAATTTCTGAGGTGGGTTCACGGAACCGGGACGTTTGGGTGATTACGATTTTTGCGGCGGTGGTGCTGGCGCTGGGCGCGGCATCCTTGATCAGCCCGAGGAGCTTCTGGCAATCGAATGAGATCGAGGTGGCGATTTCGCCGCAGGTTCTCTTTATCCTGATGGTCGCCCTGGTGATGGTTTCGCTCTACTTCATGCGACGCGAGACCGAGAACCGGCGATTGCGGCTCGCCAACCTGGAGCGCACCTTGGCCCGCAACTCAGAGCGCTCGGCGGGGCTGGTGGATTCGCTGACCAACGTCTTCAACCGGAACTTTCTTTATGAACTGTTGCAGGGTGAAATCGCCCGGGCGGACCGGAACCAGCGGCCCCTGGCGCTGGTCATGTGCGACGTCAACCATTTCAAGCGAATCAACGATCGTTACGGCCACCTGATGGGCGACTACGTGCTGGCGCAGGTGGCGGCGATTCTGAAATATTGCGTGCGCGGATCGGACTACATCGTGCGGTACGGCGGCGATGAGTTCCTCATCATCCTACCGGAAACGGAGGACACCGGCGCCCAAATCGTGGTGCGGCGCATCCATCAGAAAGTCGCGGAATGGGACCGGGAGAACCGCCTGGGTGAGTTGCCGATCTCTGTCAGCCTCGGCCTTTACCACCACGCCCCCGGGCAAGCGGCGGAGAAGGATCTCGCTGAGGCCGATAGCCGTATGTACCAGGCCAAACAGGCCACCCATATCAGCGAAGCCGCTTCCGAATCGAGAGCGAAGTAGTCGCGGGCGGCCCGGAACGCGGCTGCCAGCGCGCCTGATTGAACGAGGGCGCCAGGGCGTTGGGTTTGCACCGCTCATTGGCTGGCCCGAGGAGGGCGAGACGCGCCGGTAATGCCAAAGTCCCAAACGTCAATGTTCAGCTTGTGGGCTGCCATCAATTCACCGATGGCGTATTCGCCGGGCTTGAGCGGCTCAGTGGGGGTGAGTTTGAAAATACCGGGAGCGACTTCTGTCCGCTCGAGAGGGATGGTCTCCCGCAGCTCGCCGGATTTTCCCACCCCGATCCCCGTCTGAATCTTTTCAACCACTCGCTGACGGTGAAGAATCTTGAGCGGAATCAGCTCGGCCCGGGCGCCCCAGTTACTCGCCGCCTCAATGAAGAAGACAGGCTGCCGGACTGCGACGCGCACGGCGGCGCGAGCGCCCTGGAGAACCACCCAAGACCTGCCCTTGAGCAACGGGGCGGGAAGCGCCAGCGAGAGCGCCAGGCGCTTCTTGTCCCTCTTGACCTCGGCCGAGGATTGGACGAGCGGCCACACCACGTTGCCGTCAAAGAGATAAACGCCTTCAGCGGCCGGCAGCCCGATCCCTGGCTTAATCTGATAGCCGATGGGGGGAAGGCTGTCAAACCGCTGGTCCTCAATCCGGCGGGCCTGCTGCAAGACTTTCTGCTGCGCGGCTTTCTCTTGCTGCTCGCCGCGCTCGGTAGCTGGAAAGTCAACCAGCGACTTGGGGATTTCCTCCCAGTCGCCGCGGTCCAAGCTGAAATAACGCACTCGATTGCCTTGCACGGTGTACGTCTTAACAAGCTGGTAGCTGCCGTCCTTGAGATAGAGCTTGATCCCCACCGCCCTCAAGGAAACACACCCGATCAGGCCCACCAGGAGTGCCGAAGCAAGTTTCCACGGAACTCTCGCTCGCATCGCGGTCCTCTTCCGCTTTGATGCTAACTCCATTGCCGATGCCGCATCAACTCGCAGATGAAACCCATTCGGATTTCTCGGGCGGAGATGGCAGGATGGTTTTCGATCCGGCGCGCAAAATACGGTTCGCTC
>JAKAWO010000305.1 GCA_021827255.1 Acidobacteriota bacterium
TGAAGGAGGCGGCGGGCCGCTTTGACGAGCTGACCCTCAGCTTGCTGACCTTCGGGCTGGGCGCGGTGCTGATGCTGCCGTTTGCCGGGACCGCGGTCTGGGAGGTTCGGTGGCGGGACATTCCCGTCGTAGCCTACGCCAGCCTGATTTTTATGATCGTGCTGGGGACGGTGGTGCCCTATCTGCTCTTCGCGCACGCCATGACCGGCCTTTCCGCCTCGCGCGTTGCGGCCTTCAATTACCTACAGCCGGTGGTCGCTACGTTGTTAGCCGTGTGGCTGCTATCGGAAAAGTTGACGTTGGGGACCCTGACCGGAGGCGCGCTGATCCTGATCGGCGTGTATTTGACGGAGCGCGAGCAAGGCGAGAAGCCGCTGCCCGGCGGCAAACGCGACCTAAAGCTCTGGGTCTGAACAAAGCAGCGGCGAAGGGTGGGGTTGTGAGTTCGCAGGCTCCGCGCACCTCAACGTTAGACCACCGGGCGCGCGAAGGCGGCCAGTTTCAGCCCGGCAGAACTTCAACCACCCGACGGCGCCGCTTGGGGAAAATGAGCGCCAGGATCATCCCCGCCGCGAACCCTCCGACATGGGCCCACCAAGCCACGCCACCGCCCGTGGCGGATTCGATGGAGAGCATCTGAAAGCCGGTCACGAACTGGATCAAAAACCAATATCCCAAGATAAGGATGGCGGGGATCTGGAAGGTCCAGAAGATGATGAACAAAGGGATGAGGGTGGTGATACGGGCTGAGGGAAAGCTGACAAAATAGGCGCCCAGAATGCCGGCAATGGCGCCGCTGGCGCCGATGGTCGGGATGCGTGAAGTGGGATTCATAGCAATGTCGGACAGCGCGGCGGTGAGCCCGCACAGGAAGTACATCAGCAGATAGTTGCCGTGGCCATAGCGGTCCTCAATGCTCCGGCCGAAGACGAAGAGGAAGAGCATGTTGCCAATCAGGTGCAGCCATCCAGCGTGAAGGAACATGGAGACAAACAGGGGGGTGAAGAAGGCCGCCGGATGGGCCAGGGTAAGGCCTTGCCGGGCGGTGTAACGGGCCGGGATCAGGCCGTTGAGAAGAATGAATCCGTTGATGCGGCCACCGAGCGACAGCTCGTAGAGGAAAACCCAGGTATTGGCGAGAATCAGCAACAGCGTTAGATACCAGAACGTCTGACGCCGGATGTGGTCATTGAGAGGGATGGGAATCATAAAAGTGCGATTCTAACTTGGACGGCGGCCGCCCCCAAAGCCGAATCGAAACCCGGAAGGGCGGACCGCCGGAGCAACTCGGACTTCCGTTGACCGCCTTTCGGGGGCTTGGCTATACTCAATACGGAAACTTCCACAGGGTGGGGGGTTGTTCATCTGAGGGAGCTACGCTGTCATTTGCGGGCCTGCCGAACCCCGAGGCGGGCCAGAACAAGCCGATGCGCCGTCCACAGATAGTCCGGGAACTGGCCCGCGCCACAAGCGCCCAAGCGGTGTTGTGGCGGCGGGAAGACTTGCTGCTCTATGAGTATGACGCCCTCTCGGCTCTTCGGCAGCCGCAGGCCGTGGTGTTCCCGACGACGACGGCGGAAGTGGTGCGCGTGGTGCGCGTGGCCGCGCGGCATGGAATGCCGGTCATTCCGCGCGGCGCAGGAACCGGATTGAGCGGCGGCGCCACCGTGGCGGAGCGAGGCATCCTGCTAGGCTTCTCCAGGATGAAGCGAATTGTCGAAATTGACCTTGAAAACCAGCGCGCCCGCGTGCAACCGGGCGTGGTGAACGCGGACCTTTCCGCCGCCGTCGTGGACCTTGGTTACTATTTTGTTCCCGATCCATCCAGCCAGAAGGCCTGCACGCTGGGCGGAAATGTGGCGGAGAATTCCGGGGGACCGCACACGCTGGCCTACGGCGTGACGACGAACCACGTGCTGGGGCTCGAAGCGGTGTTGCCGGACGGCGAGGTGATCCACACGGGAGCAAAGTTTTGGGATCGGCCGGGCTACGACCTGACGGGTCTGCTGGTCGGTTCGGAGGGAACGCTCGCCATCGTCACGGAAATCACGGTGCGCCTGTGCCGCCGACCGGAAGCGGTGAAGACCTTGCTGGCGATATACGACCGCGTGCTCGACGCGACGCGAACCGTGGCGGCCATCACGGCCCGGGGGATCACGCCCGCCGCGCTCGAGATGATGGACGGGTTCACGCTGCGCGCCGTGGAAGAGGCGACGCACGCCGGTTATCCGACGGATTCGGCGGCAGTGCTGTTGATCGAGGCGGAGGGTTTGCGGGAGACGGTGGAAGAGCAGGCCGAAGCGATCGAGGCTGTCTGCCGCGAAAATGCGGCGCGCGCAATCCGGCAGGCGCGCAGCGAAGAAGAGCGGGCGCTCCTGTGGAAGGGGCGGAAGAACGCCTTTGGCGCGCTGGGCCGGATCTCGCCTAACTATTACGTGCAGGACGGCGTCATCCCGCGGACGCGCCTGCCCGAAATGCTCGAATTCACCTCCGAAGTCGAAAAGCGATATGCTTTGCGCATCGGCAACATTTTCCACGCCGGCGATGGGAATCTGCACCCGCTCATCATGTTTGACGCCCGCGATCCCTCGGAGTGCGAGCGGGTGGTGAGGGCGGCGAAAGACCTCATCACCCGATGCGTCGAAATGGGCGGCTCGATCACCGGCGAGCACGGCGTGGGGGTGGAGAAGAATGAGTTGATGCCTCTGCTTTTTTCCGAGGACGACCTGGCCATGCAGCAGCGAATGAAAGAAGTGTTCAACCCCTCCGGCCTCTTTAATCCTGGCAAGGTTCTGCCCACGGGTAAAGTGTGCGGCGAACTGAGAGTCCAGGTGAGCGTGGGGGCGTAACGTGACCACGAGGATAGAATCCGCGTGGAGCGAAGTATCGGCCGCTTGGGGCGAAGGGCGCATCACCGCCGATCCGGCCGCCTGCGCCGGATGTGGGGTGGACGGCAAGACGCCTCAGCTCGTGCTGCACCCTTCCCGCGCCGAGGAGGTGGCAGCGGCGCTGAAGGTGGCCGCAGGCCGCGGGCTCTCGGTGATCCCGTTTCGCAACCGCACCAAGGTGGAAGTGGGCAATCCGCCCGAGCGGTACGACATCGGCCTCTCCCTGAAGGAATTAAACAACGTTTGGCATTACGAGCCGGCCGATTTGACCATCACGGCCGAGCCGGGAATGAAGTTGGGCGACTTTCAATATCTGGTGGCGCGCCACCAGCTCTGGCTTCCGCTCGATCCGGCGGGCGGGGCGCAGGCGAGCTTGGGAGGAATCTTGGCCGCGAACGCCTCGGGGCCGCTGCGACACGCTTATGGCTCGCCCCGCGATATGGTTCTGGGAATGAAGGTGGCGACCCCGGAAGGCAAAATTGTCAAGACCGGCGGACAGGTGGTGAAAAACGTGGCCGGGTACGATCTCGGCAAGCTTCTGATCGGGTCCTACGGCACGCTCGGGGTGATTGTGGAGGCCAGCCTCAAGCTCTATCCGCTTCCGATCCGGCGCGCGACCTTCGTTCTGCGGACCGGAAACTTTGGCATCGCGCGCAACTTGCGGCGGCGAATTCTCGAGACACCTCTGGCGCTGCTGCGCCTGGTCTTGCTCAACGCCGCCGCAG
>JAKAWO010000306.1 GCA_021827255.1 Acidobacteriota bacterium
GAGAAACGACCCCAAAACCGCGCCGGCCACCAGCGGCTCGGTCACGCCGGAAACCCACGCCACGGCTTCAAGATGTATAGGATTGAGTCCAAAAAGCGCGGCCGTGAAAGCCGCTTTGCGCCAGTCCTTCATGAGCTTCCGGGCCAGCAGATAGACAAGCCCTGTCACCCCGACGTGGAGGAAAACAACGGCCAAGTGCCACCCGGCCGGCTTTAAGTGAAACAACGCGTAATTCACTCGAAGCCACACCATGAAGATGGGGCGATAGTAGTTGCTCCCTTGGCCTCGACCGGCCTGGCTCCAGACATCCCGCAGGAAGTAGCGCGAGAAGTAACGCCACGACCTAAGAAAGGGGTTCAAAATGATTTGCGTGCGGTCATCGTAAACAAAACCAAAGTCCACCGTTGCCGCGTAAACGGCCAGGGTGGCGAGCAGGACGAGACCCAGCACGAGGCGGCGGACCGAGGGAGGGTCGTCCCCGTGGCCTGGAGGGGTGAAAAGCGATGCCAGCCTAGAGACCATGCCCCAGTATAACCACACAATCGCCAGGCCGCATGGGGCCGTCGTCGCGCCGGGTTTGAGTTCCGCCCGCGCCGGCGAGGCCGAGGACGAACCACAGCCGGGCGCGCCGCCTGTGCTAAGCTGGTGGTTTACACGCAGGATTCCCTGGCATCGCCGGATAGCATTGGAACACGGCACGGCTCGATATATCGCTCCCCGCTTGGCACTGGCCCTTTCGATTGTTTCAGCAGCGGCCGCTGGCGCGGCAGGCACCCAGCCGCTCCCGCCCGTCCAGATTCAGCAAATCAGGCTTGCGAACGGCCTCAAGGCGGTTCTGGTGCAGCGGAAAGAATCCCCGGTGGTCACGCTGGAAGTCTGGTATCACGTGGGCTCGAAAAATGAAGCGCCGGGAATGGCCGGTTTTGCCCACCTTTTCGAGCACCTGATGTTCGATGGAACGAAGGAGCTGGGCCGGGATCAGTTCTCGCGTTACATTGTCGGGGCGGGCGGCGTGGACAATGCTTACACGACGGTGGATGCAACGGTCTTCTGGGAAACCATTCCGAGCGCGACCTTGCCGCTGGCGCTTTGGCTCGAAGCCGACCGCATGCGGAACCTGAAGGTGACGGAAAAAACGTTTGATACGGAAAGGGAAGTGGTGGAAGAGGAGCGGCGTTTCCGATTGGACAGCCAGCCTTATGGGACGATGATCGAAAGGCTCTACCAGAACGCTTTCACGGTCAGCCCGTACCGACATCTGCCGATCGGCAGCATGAAAGCGATCGAGCGCGCCAAATTGAGCGAAGTGCGAGCCTTCTATGACCGGTACTACGTTCCCAATAACGCCACCCTGGTGGTGGTGGGAGATTTTTCGCGGGCGCAGGCCGAGCGGTTGATCCGGGAAGATTTTGGCCCGCTGAAACCGAGCCGCAACCCAATTCCCAGGGAATTTCCCGCCGAGCCGCCGCAGACTCATGAACGCATCGTGAAGCTTCGCCAGCAGGTTGCCTTGCCGGCCTTCGTGATGGGCTACCATATTCCCGCCGACGGAACCCCGGACTCCTACGCGCTGCGCTTGCTGGTGAACATCCTGTCGGAAGGCGACAGCTCATGGATCTATCGGCGACTTGTTTACCAAGAGCAGATCGCCCTGGAAGCAGAAGCCGAAGGCGACTTTACCGAAGAACCCAATCTGTTTTTAGTCTTCGCGGTGATGAATTCCGGGCACACCGACGCGCAGGGAGAAGCCGCGATGGCCGCCATTCTCGACCGGCTGAGGGAGCGGCCCGCGCGGCAGGCCACGCTCGACAAGGCCAAGCGGCAAATTCTCTTCCGCATGGCGAAAGACCTTGAGACGACGCGCCGGGAGGCTGACGAGCTAGGCTATGACGCAGTGATCCTCCGGCATCCTGGCCTGATCAATTCGGCCGCGGGCAGGTTTCTGGCCGTTACCCGACAGGAGATTCAAAGCGCAGCTCGAAAGTATTTCAGGCGCCGCAACCTGACCCTGATCGAGGTTGACCCCAGCCGGCCGGGAGGGGTTGAACGGCCCGCCGCCGGGGCGAAGGGAGGAAGTCGTTGACCGCTCCCGGGCGCAGAAACCTGGCCGGAATGCTGGCCCTTTCAGCGGGCCTAGCCGCGGTTTGCGCCGGGGTTTCAAGAAATGAATTCCCGCCCGCGACCGCGGCCCCGGGCGCGTTCGCCGTCCCGGCGCCGATCCTCCGAACCTTACCCAACGGGCTGCGGGTCCTGGTGATCGAGCGGCGATCAGTCCCGCTGGTCAGGCTCGACGCGATGGTCATGGCCGGAGCCGCGCACGACCCTCCGGGTGGCGCTGGAACGGCCGAATTCGTCGCCAGCCTGTTGACGGAAGGCACCGAGCGGCGGAGCGCGATGGACATGGCGCGAGCCATTGATCAGGCCGGGGGAACGATGGACACGGGCGCCGGCTGGGATGAAACGATGGCCAGTGTCAGCGTGCTGGCGGACCGCAAGGCCTTGGCGTTCGACCTGATGTCCGATATCCTGATCCATCCCGCATTCGGGCCGGCGGAGATCGAGCGGTACCGGCGGCAGACGATTTCAGCCCTGCGAATTTTGAAGGACGACCCCGGCTACGTTGCCGACGCCGTGGTCAGGAGGGCTCTGTTGGCCGGAACGCCGTACGCGCACCCACCGGAAGGAACCGAGGAGACGCTCGACTCCATCACGCGGCAGGATTTGGAAAATTTCTATGCGAGCTATTATCGCCCCGACGATACGGCGGTCGCGGTGCTCGGCGACCTGACCCCGCAAGAGGGGTTTGGGCTGGCAGAAAAGTTTTTCGGCGGATGGACCGGAAGGGAATCACCGTCGGTAGAAAATCCTCCGCCCCTGCGCCCGAAACCGATGCGCGGCGTCCTCCTGATCAACAAGCCCGACGCCGTTCAGACTGAAATTCGAATAGGGTTCCCAGGAGTGGCGCGGTCGAGCCCTGAATATTACGCCTTGAAGGTGGCCAACCAGGTGCTGGGAGGAGCGGCGGGCAACCGGCTTTTCTTCGACCTTCGGACCCAACGCGGCCTGACTTACAGCGCGTCGAGCTCTTTGCACTTTTACCAGAGGCTGGGAGATTGGGTGGCCAAGAGCTCCACTCGCGCCGAGGATACGGTCAAAGCGGTCACGCAGATGGCCGAGCAGGTCAGGCTGATGCGCGCCCATCCGATCAGCGAGGCCGAACTTCAGATGGCCCAGAATTACCTGGTGGGCCATCTGGCGCTTCAGTTTGAGCCGCTGGATGGAATCGCGGACCACGCTCTCGAGTTGATCCTCTATGGGCTGCCGCCCGATTATTGGAGCGCCTACGCGAGCCGAATCCGAGCCGTGACGCAGGAAGACGTTTTGCGCGCGGCATCCGCCTGCCTGCGGCCCGGAAACGACGTTATCGTCCTGGTGGGGAATGTCGCGGAGGATGCAAAGGGATTGAAGAAGCTCGGGCCGGTGCGGGTGATTCCTCTCAGCCGGCTTGATCTGGGGTCAGGGGACCTCGCGGCGCCGGCTCCAGGGGCGCGCGCGGCGTCCGGCCCCTAGTGTTGTCCTGAGTCAGAAGTTCGCTGAATAATTAAAGCCTGT
>JAKAWO010000307.1 GCA_021827255.1 Acidobacteriota bacterium
CACGTCGAACTGCGACGCGTCGGGCTTGGTGAAGAAGCGGTCAAACGCCAGCCCGCGCCCTACGCGCCGGCCCGCCGCAACTCCCGTCGGCGCTGATAAACCTAATGAACTTTTCGCTTCCACAGGCACAACATTCCCTTCTGCCATAGCACCCTCCATCGTCAGCGGCCTCGGTCCTGGCGGCTATAAGGATTAGATGTCATTTCTGTCTGTCGCAGCATCGAGGTTCCATGACGCGCTTTCGCGCGCGTCCCCTCCCGCTGTCCGTGGGCCGAATTCTCTGGTTGGCGATTCGTGGCGATTCCCATCCCGCAACACAGCTCAACGGGCCAAACGTTAAACCCGCCGAACCCCGCGTGTCAAGTGAAAAACTACTAAGGGTTGGAGGTTTTTTTCTAACGACCCCAAGATATTGTGGCGGCGGTTCCAACCCGCCCCGTCGAGTTTTTTCCGGCCTCGCCACCCTTCATCGAGAAACGCCCCACCCGCCGGTCCGCGGCCCGTCCGCCGATGAATCCTTCGGAAATGGCTCGCGCTCTTCGCTAACGCCGCGCGTTAGCGTCCCGAGTCTCAAGAAAGGTGAATAATTCCCGGCCGTCCGGCCTCCCGTGAGTCCTTTGCGGTCTTAGCGCCTTTGCGTGAAACAGGCTTTTTAGTTATTCATCGAACTTCTGACTCAGCGCCTAACTGGGAAGCTGCACTTTAAGGTTGGATTTGCTGAGGGCTTTGACGAGGCTGGTCTCGATGGTTTCGCGCCCCTGGCCCCTCGCCACGGCGATCTCATCCACCAAGAGTTGCCAGGCGCGGTCCAACATCTTCTTCTCGCGGAAGGAGAGCGACTTATCCTGGCTGAGAACGAGCAGTCCCTTATACACTTCCGCCACGTCCTGCAGGGAGCCGCTCCGCATCTTTTCCAGGTTCTCTTTGTACCGGTCCTTCCAATCCCGGCAATTCTTGCATCGCCCCTTTTCAAGGAAAGCGAGAATGGTCTCAATCTCGCTATGTTTCGCCACCCGTCGCAGGCCCACGTTCTGGACGTTGCTCATCGGCACCATCACCTTCATGCTCGTGGTGGTCAGCCGGAGCAGGTAGAACATCTCGCTTTGTCCGGTAAGGTTGCGGTTGGAAATTTGCTCAACCACGCCGACTCCCTGATTCGGATAAACGACCTTTTCACCAATATGGAATGCCATTGACCCCCTCAGATTTTCTTTGCTCTATATGCCCCAGACTAAGAACTTGGGCCGCCAATGTCAAGAAAAAATCCGCCCGCTTGAAAACGTTTCCAGAGGCTATGACAGCGCGTCCGACCGCATCGCCACCGTTGGGCTAAAACGTCCGACCCACACCCCGTCTCGCGCTTTTTTCACCGCGCAAGGACAAGCTGCGAATTGACTGCCAGCCGGTTCGCTTTTACGATGGGTGGGAGGGCAAGAGCCAAAGCGAGGCGAAGGCTTGGGAAGGTTTTCGTGCCGGTTCCGGCGAGGCGTGCGCCAGACGAAGAGGTTCTTCCATCTGGCCGTGGCCCTGGTGTTCCTTTTTTGGGCGGTGTCCGGCGCCGCCGTGGCGCTCGAGATGTGGCATGAGCATCAGCGCAAAGCGGGCAGCGGGATCGCGGGCTTTACGCTGATGGCGGCGTTTGCGGCCTTGCTGATAGTCTTCTCGCTCTATTCTTTCGCCAAGGCTCGCAGCGTGCGATGAGACGGCGCGCCGCCCGGTCTGGCCAGGTAGGTTATTCGCCCCAACCGAGTCCGCCGCGTGATGGCGGACGGCTCGGCGATGGGCGCGTTACGGTGTGACGCGGCGCTCGTGCTTCGATGAATGCCTCCAATCCCGGTGACAAGTCCGGCGAAAGCGGAAAACCCGCTGCAAAAGGTTCGAGCGGCGGCCGCGCCTTCCATCGGCCGGAAGACCTGGGCGGCCGGAACGCGGAACGCGATCTGGGTTTTCCGGGAGCATATCCCTTCACCCGCGGCATTTATCCCGCCGGATACCGCAGCCGTCTGTGGACGATGCGCCAGTACGCCGGCTACGGCACGGCGCGCGAATCGAACGCGCGCTTCCGATATCTGCTGTCGCAAGGCACCACCGGGCTCTCCGTGGCGTTCGACTTGCCCACCCAGATTGGCCTTGATTCGGACCACCCGCTCGCCCAGGGTGAAGTGGGGCGGTCCGGCGTCGCCATTGATTCTCTGGAAGATATGGACGCGCTTTTTGACGGCATCCCGCTCGAGCGCGTTTCCACTTCCATGACCATCAACGCCACCGCGCCCATTCTGCTGGCGCTCTATTTCGCCGTGGCGGAGAAGCAAGGCGCTGACCTGGCGAAGCTCTCCGGGACGGTCCAGAACGACATTCTGAAGGAATACATCGCGCGGGGGACTTACATCTATCCGCCCAAAGCTGCGATGCGCTTGGTAACGGATATCTTCGCGTTTTGTCGCGAGCGAGCGCCCGAGTGGAACCCCATTTCGGTGAGCGGGTATCACATCCGCGAAGCCGGCTCGACGGCGGCGCAGGAGATTGCCTTCACGCTCGGCAATGCGATCGCTTATGTCGAGGCGACAATCGCGCGCGGCCTCAGCGTGGACGACTTTGGGCCGCGCGTTTCATTCTTCTTGAACGCCCACAATCATTTCCTCGAGGAGATTGCGAAGTTTCGCGCCGCGCGCCGCTTGTGGGCGCGGATTATGCGGGAGCGCGTTAAGGCGCAAAACCCGCGCTCCTGGATGTTCCGCTTCCACGCCCAAACGGGCGGTTCCACGCTGACCGCGCAGCAGCCGGATGTCAATATCGCGCGGGTGACGCTCCAGGCGTTGGCCGCGGTCTTGGGAGGAGCGCAGTCGCTCCACACGAACGCCTACGACGAAGCCCTGGCGCTGCCGACCGAGGAAGCGGCGCTCGTCGCCCTCCGCACCCAGCAGACTATCGCCTATGAGAGCGGAGTGGCCAACACCGTGGACCCCGTGGGCGGCGCCTACACGATTGAAAAGCTGACCGGCGAACTGGAAGCGGCGGCCGAGGAATATCTGGGCAAGATAGATTCGCTCGGCGGCATGCTGCGGGCCATCGAGTCCGGCTACGCGCAGCGGGAAATCCAGCAGGCAGCTTTCAATACGCAGCGGAAGATCGAAACGGGCGAGCAGGTGGTGGTCGGCGTCAATCGCTATCAGGAAGATGCGGAGACGAACGTGCCGATTCTCAAAATTGATCCTGAGATCGAGCGGCAGCAGGTGGAGCAATTGCGCAAACTCCGCGAGCGGCGCGACTCCACGCGCGTTCAGGCGGCGCTCGATGTGGTCGAAGCAACAGCTCGCGCAAACCAAAACGTGATGCCCGCGATCTTCCTGGCCGTGAAAGTTTATGCCACGGTCGGCGAGATTTCCGATGCCTTGCGGCGGGTGTTTGGGGAGTATCGAGAATCGGTGGTCATTTGAACGGGGGGTGACGCATGGCCGCAACGTGGCTGGAAGCGCGGGCATGAAAGTTCTTGGGCCTGGCCGGCTATGGATTTTGGCGAGTGCATTCGTGGTGTTCATCGGGATGTTTGTGGAAACGGGCATCCGTCGCTGGATTTCGCCCGGCTTTTATGGC
>JAKAWO010000308.1 GCA_021827255.1 Acidobacteriota bacterium
CAAATCTCACATTGAAAGTCAGGAGGATCGTTTGGCAAGGTATCGAGAAGCAGTCTGCCGGCTGTGCCGCCGCGAAGGTCAAAAGCTGTTCCTGAAGGGGCAGCGGTGTCTGACGGACAAGTGCGCCATTGAAAAACGAAATTTCCCGCCGGGGCAGCATGGCAAATCCCGGCGTCCCAAGCCGGCCGGCTATGGCGTTCAATTGCGCGAAAAGCAGAAGGTCCGCCGCCTCTATCAGATTCTCGAAGACCAGTTTCGAAACTATTTCGAGAAGGCCGCGAGGAGCAAGGGCGTTACGGGCGAAAACCTCCTGCTGATGCTGGAGAGACGCCTGGACAACGTCGTCTATCGCCTCGGATGGGCCGCTTCGCGCGCCGAGGCTCGCCAGCTCGTCCGGCATGGCCACATCGCGGTGAAGGGAAGGAAGGTCAGCATTCCTTCTTACGAGGTCTCCGTCGGCGAGGAAATCAGCGTCCGGGAAGGTAGCCGAGAAAATGCGGCGATCCTGCGCTCGCTCGACCTCGCGGGCAACCGCGGAGTTGCGCCTTGGCTCAGCTTTGACCGCGCAGCGCTGAAAGCCCAGGTGTCCTCGCTTCCCAAGCGTGAGGACATCAGCTTCCCGATTCAGGAGCAAATGATCGTCGAGCTTTATTCGAAGTAATTCGACCTGTCTAAAAGAGCCAAGGCCCGCCCCGGGCCTTGCGGAGGTGGATAGCTATGTTATGGAAAGGTTTTCAGAAGCCCAAGCGCCTGGTGCCCAACACTGAGACGCTGACCGATAAGTACGGCCAGTTCGTGGCCCAGCCCTTCGAGCGAGGATTTGGCACCACCATCGGCAATGCGCTTCGGCGTGTACTGCTCTCTTCGATTGAGGGGGCCGCGATTACGGCGGTCAAGATCGAAGGCGTTCTGCATGAATTCTCCTCGATTCCCGGCGTGGTCGAAGATGCAACCGACATCATCCTCAACCTCAAACAGATTCCGCTTAAGATCAATCACGAAGGCCCCAAGACTCTGCTGCTCGAGGTGGATAAGCCCGGCGAAGTGACCTCGCGCATGATCCGCGAAGACGCCGACGTCGAGATTCTAGACCAGGACGCCTACATTGCCACGGTCAGCGAGGGCGGCAAGCTGCGCGTTGAGATGCGGGTCAAGCTCGGCCGCGGCTATGTATCCGCCGAGAAGAATTTCGATGAGGATTTGGCGATCGGCTACATCCCGGTGGATTCTGTCCACTCCCCCATCCGCAAGGTGAACTATACGGTGGAAGCCGCTCGCCTCGGCCAGATGACCGATTACGACAAGCTGACGCTAGACGTCTGGTCCAACGGCGCCATCACCCCCCAGGACGCCGTCGGCCTGGCCGCCAAGCTGCTCAAAGATCACCTCTCCATCTTCGTTAACTTCGAAGAAGGGCCCCTGGCCGAACTGGCTCCCGAGGAGCGGCCGCTTCCCAGTTATAATGAGAACCTGGACCGTTCAGTCGAGGAGTTGGAACTTTCCGTTCGATCTTACAATTGCCTGAAAAACGCCAATATCACAACGATCCGCGAGTTGGTTCAAAAAACCGAGCAGGAGATGCTGAAAACCAAGAATTTCGGGCGGAAGTCGCTGAACGAGATTAAAGAGATCCTCACTGCCATGGGCCTCAGCTTGGGGATGAGATTCGACGAGCGGGGCAATCCCCTTCCCCCGTCCCCAACGGCGCCGCCGCCCGAAGCTCCATGAGGGAAGGTTGACCCATGCGACATCGCAACCACGGACGAAAGCTCAGCCGCAACACAGAGCACCGGCGCGCGTTATTGCGCAATCTGGTCACCTCTTTGATTCTCGAGGAGAGAATCGTGACGACCGTCCCCAAAGCCAAAGAAGCGCGCCGCCTGGCCGAGCGCATGATCACTCTCGGCAAGCGCGGTGACTTGCACGCCCGCCGGCTGGCTTCCGGGTATTGCATGACGCCGGCTGCCGTTCAGAAGCTTTTCGGTGACGTCGCCCAGCGCTATGCCTCGCGTCCCGGCGGCTACACTCGGATCACGCGCTCAGGCTGGAGAAAAGGAGACGGCGCCGATATGGCCGTCCTCGAGTTGATCGGAACCGGGGTTCTCCAGAAGCGCGCTGAAATCCGAGCGAAGCGCGCCGAGGCTCGCAGGAAAACCGCCGAAGAGTCCCCGCCTCAACAGGAGCCTGCGCCGCCTGAAGACGAAAAAGAAAAATAAGCTGCCCGCCACGTTTGATCCCGCCTTGGGTCCTCGCGCCCAGCCGGGATTTCTGTTTCCTCCCGGCCTTGCCTGAGCTGTTTTTGCCTGTTCCCGTAAGGTCTGATTGTTCTAGCGGGATTCGACCACAACCGTTGCCGGAGGAGGTGTGCCGCGGGACAGTACGCCGTGGCTCAGATAAACGACGACCGTGCCTAGCATCGCGCCCAAGGTATCCACCCCACAGTCCAGCAGGGAGCCGTCACGACCCGGCACGAAACTTTGGTGGTACTCGTCGGTTAATGAGTAGATGGCCGCGATCACCACGCTCGCGACGGCGCGTCGCAAGCTCCACTTCGGCCGGCTTTCTCCCGCCAGCGAGTAATAGATGAAGATCGCGAAAATGCCATATACGGTCAGGTGAGCGCCCCTCCGCAAAAGGTATTGCAACAACGCAAAGGCCGCCGCGGAAACGCGGAGGCGGGCCAGATGAAGAATCTCAGCGAGCAGCCAGACGGAAAAGGAAGACGCGAAGGTCCGGGTGGAAAGGTAAAAAATGAGGCTCGCCCACACCACCGTCATGCCCCACCATTTGAGCGAGGCATAGTGCCGTTTAGGGGCCGGGACCGAAGAGGGGTTATTCGAGGCGATAGTTCGGAGCCTCCTTGGTGATGATCACGTCGTGCACGTGGCTCTCTCGCAGCCCGGCGGCTGTGATGCGAACGAACCGGGAGTTTTTCTGCAGCTCCGCAACGGATGCGCAACCGCAATAGCCCATGCCAGAGCGCAACCCTCCGACCAGTTGCAGCACCATTTCGGCTAGAAGTCCTTTGTAAGGCACGCGGCCTTCGATGCCCTCCGGCACAAACTTGGCTGTCAAGTTTTCCTGAAAATAGCGGTCACGGCCGCCCGCGCTCATCGCGCCCAGCGAGCCCATGCCGCGGTAAGACTTGAAGGTTCGGCCTTGGTAGAGGATGGTTTCGCCGGGGCTTTCCTCGGTCCCGGCAAACAAGCTGCCGATCATGACGGCGCTCGCGCCCGCCGCCAATGCCTTGGCGAGGTCGCCGGAGAACTTAATGCCACCGTCGGCGATGATCGGCACTCCGGAATCCCGGGCTGCGCGTGCCGCTTCGGCGATGGCGGTGATCTGCGGAACTCCCGCTCCCGTCACCACGCGCGTCGTGCAGATGGATCCTGGCCCAACGCCCACTTTGACGCCGTCCACCCCCAACTGGATCAGGTCACACGCGCCCTGGAAAGTTGCTACGTTGCCGGCAACCAGCTCCATTTGGGTCAGCTTTCGTTTTAGAATCCGGACGGCTTCCATCACCCGCGCCGAATGGCCGTGCGCCGTGTCCACTACGATCACATCCGCCTTAGCCTCAGATCGGAA